>VBPR01000146.1:9369-11243 GCA_005877345.1 Nitrososphaerota archaeon | reverse complement strand
ATTGAATTGACGTCATCAATTGAAAAAGTAAACCCTGTCCAACAAGCGAATATGGGAGCTAAGCTAGATAACGAAATATTTGAAATTTAATTTATCTTCTGAATACACAATGGACTTTATAGTCGGGTTTTGGCCCTCTGGCCTTATCAACATAGATTCTAAAGTGGACTTAAAGATAATTAGCAACTTAAGATTTTACTAGTAATTCCATCCTGTAGCGAGTGCAATTTATCGACCGTAAATTTCATTTTCTAAAGCATCTTTTAGCAAGTTTACGTGACATAACTTGTCAGACTTTATTTTTCTCCATGTATCGGCGAGTTGCTTTTTATTTGCTTTCTCAGCATCCTCTATGTAAGTATCAGTCGTGTCGTAAAGGAACTTCGCATGTCTCCCTATGACTTTTAGAATATCGTACATTGTATTTGATAACGTAGCTGAATTCTCCATAATTTTCTATTGTCAAAAAAACTGTTTAACGAGTTTTTAGTTGGACACAGCATTCGACCAGATAAAAGAAATCAATAATCCATAAAATTAAAAAATCTAGAATGATAGATTACCGTGCTTTTCTGACTTATTTACCTTCGGCTCCTTAATTCTTCAGGCAAAGCTTATATTCGTTACAAACCTGTCGATGAAAGAGGACAGATTAAAGAAGATTTAACTGGATCCGAACAGCAACGGCGAGAGGAACGACGAAAATTATTAGCTATTGATTGCTCCAATTATTCGTAGTTCTATCAAAATTTTGATATATTGCATTTCTAAAATATGTTTTGCAACTATTTTTTACTTCTCAAGGCTACTTCGAGTCCCCTATTTTTCGAATAGCTGTACGTGTATGAATCATTAGGTGACACTGGAAAGCTCGACAACGGGTGTTGATTGCAGATTGGACAAGTGTATTCTGTTTCAGATATTTCAGTTAGTTCAACTAGATATTTTTTGGTAAGACAAGTTACTGTCCAAAGACATCGGTCACATAACAAGAATATTCGCTCATTAACTTTCGGATTGATTTCATTCATTTCGCTCTTTGTTGCAGCCATGGTTCTTGTTTTGATTCACTGTATTATTTAGCTTTCCATACTTCATTTATGCCAATTAATTATGCTCGCTGCTTGGAGACTTATATATTCATAAATACTTAAGGGTCTGTTTTATTCAATGAAAGGAACCTACGAAGTATGCGGTACACGGGAAATAGAATTACAAGAAAAGAATGTCGAAGGGCAGCTGAAAAATGTCTAATAATTGTGCCTGAGACAGACTTTTTTAGTATGAATCTTTAATCTCATATCAGGCATGATGAAATTAATTGTCTGATATCTCTAAATTTGGCCTCTGCCAGTTAGCAATTCCTTGTCCTCAATAAATACAACTATAGTTTGTATATTTTGTAAAAATTGGATAACATATTCAGTCTGTGTTGAAGCTTTTATTTTATTTATTGTCCTACTCTAATTGAAGTATGAATATCAAGAACGTCGTAGTTACTGGGTCAAGTAGGGGAATAGGACAGGCAGTGGCAATCGAGTTTGCTAAGGCAGGATGTAATCTGGTAATTAATTCTAGAAATGCCGACGAGTTGTCAGCCAGCAAGGAAGAAATATTAAAGGCTATTGATGGAAGCGGCGAGATTGTTACTTTTCCTGGAGACATTAGTCAAGAGCATGCTTGCAAGGGATTGATGGATGTTGCTGAAAAAAAGCTGGGAGGACTTGATGTTCTTGTAAACAATGCAGGGATAAATGGACCAGAGAAAAATACCATTTATATATCCAGCACAGAATGGGATAAAGTTTTGGATATAAATCTAAAAGGCTCATTCTTCTGCAGTCGAGAGGCGATTAAAAAAATGTTATCTCAAA
>VBPR01000146.1:0-9335 GCA_005877345.1 Nitrososphaerota archaeon | reverse complement strand
CTGTCCATCAAACTACTCCAATGCCATTGGCGGTACCATATGCTGCCTCCAAAGGAGGGATGGAGATGTTAACTAAAACAATGGCGCTTGAGGTTGCAAATAAAGGGATTAGAATTAACGCTATTGCTCCAGGAGCTATCGCAACTATGATGAATATTGACATTTTAAAAGACGAAAAGAAAAAGAAAGATGAAGAGAAGAAGATACCTATGAACCGGATAGGTAAGCCTTCCGAAATCGCCAAAGTTGCTGTTTTTTTAGCATCTGCGGATGCTTCATACATCACTGGTGCAACTTTTTATGTAGATGGCGGTTTAACTCTGGTTTCTTAGATATACTTTGAATAATAAATATTAACTAAAATCGCAGAAGTTTCCCCTAATACGCAACTGGTTATACTAATGTTAAGAACCGAGATAATAATTCTTAATTAATAACAATTAAACAGTGAATTATGTTTGAGAATTCTAGCTAAAAGCAAGGCCAAACGTGATTCGAACCCTTCTATCATGCTCTCGGAGTCATTTACTACAAAATTAACAACATAAAATAACTTAAATCCAGAGATTTATTTGTATTATGATAATATTTTTTTAGTAACCATTATAAATTTTTACACAACTAGCCTCCAAACTGCCCTTAATTGTATAACTAATTTATTATTTGTTGCTTAAAATTCTAATGGACTGGTTTAATTTGAAAAATGAGGGATTTGTAAAAGTTGCAAAGAAAAGCGATATCCCACTTTCTAATATGAAAGAACTCCAAGTTAATGGCCAAAGTGTATGTGTAGCTAATATAGACGGAAAATATTTTGCTATCAACAACATCTGCAGTCACGAAGGTGGACCCCTTGCCGATGGAAAACTTCAAGGATATGAAGTAGAATGTCCTTGGCACCAATCCAAATTTGATATGAGGACAGGAGAGGTTAAGGCCCCTCCAGCCGTTGAGCAGCAAGCTACCTATGAAGTTACGATATTTGGAGAGGATGTAATGCTTAAGCCAAGTTCGGGCTCGCCGCAAGTTAGGGAAGAAAGTAAAGATGCTGCGTCCGTGGTATATACACTAGTGCTAAAAGAAAGACAGGCAATTCAAGGCACAGACGTATTGTCCATAAAGATAAGCAAACAAGAAATTGAAGAGAGGAGAATGCTCGAATATACTGCTGGCCAATATGCGTTCCTTGATATTGGAAACGTCTACAATGACCCAAAAGGCCCAGTTCGACACTTTACAATTGCTTCATCACCAACTGAAGAATTTATACTAATTAGTACCAGGATAAGAGATAGTCCTTATAAAAAGAGGCTGGATTCATTAGAAATTGGAACTGAAGTCAAACTCCGCGGGCCACTAGGAAAGTTTACTCTTCATGAGGACTATTCAAAGCCTGCAATATTTCTATCAGGAGGAATAGGCGTTACTCCTTTTAGAAGCATGATAAAATATGCCACTGATAGGAATCTGCCGATAAGAATCATTATGTTTGATTCAAATAGAAATGAACAAAATATATTGTTTAAAACTGACTTTGACGATTGCGCAAAAATAAATAAAAACCTTAGAATCATTTATACAATTAGCGAAGAGGAACAGCCAGAAGACAAAATGTGGAATGGGGAAAGAGGCAGAATAGACGTAGCAATGTTGAAAAGGCACCTTGATTCTGCTGACGTAGAATTTTATATATGCGGGCCTCCTGCCATGCTAAAGGCAATGCAAGAAATTCTTGAGCAGAATCTGCGAATTCCAGTTGAGCGCATAAAAGTGGAGGAATTTACAGGATATTGATTACGTTACCAACCAGAGTATGAAGCTCTACTCCATTCAATAAAACTCGTAAAGTTTAATGAGCGCCTATCAGGAAGGTAATTTGGAAGTATCTTGATATACCTGTTTATTCTTAAGCTGAAAAGATAGCACTGGGTCGACCAAATTCTTACTTACAACAAGCTTAGCGTACTTATGAGGAGACATTTTGTCTGCATAGAGACAATATTTGTAAAGTCTTCCTCCTCCAATTATTCTTCTTAGTCCTTTTTTCAGGCACACTTCCTTTCTAATCTTCATCAGCGCTGAACCCAGTGAACCGACCACTTTAATCCTAGTAAAGTTCTTGTTACTTATCAAGCGTTTGGGATTTATAATGCTAGAATTTACTTTCTTTTTTTTTACAAGTATGAAGTTGTGATTAGGGAACCCTACATAAATTTCAAATAAATGCTGTACAAAAAATTTATACTTTCTAAGCCAATTTTATTTCGAATGGAGCATTGCCATTTATTGACTGGATAAAATTGGTAGATTTTTAATTTTGGTAACCTTTTATACGACTAGTTCTAATATATAATACTGTGAATAGGTACGCTTTTTCCTCTATTGTTCTGGTAATTATCAGTATTACAATATCAGGTCTGGACATACTGCCAGCAAATTACGTTGTATTAGGAGAGTTACCTTCTAGGAGTACATGGGAACCAATTTCTTCCGTAACTACTGATTTGACTGGAGCATTCATCATGTCTACATATTCCAACTCAAGTCAGACAGGTAACACAACCATGAATATTCCATCTAATGACACTATACTAAATTCTAACATCACAAAAGAGTCAAGTAGTCTAAATTCTAACATCACAAAAGAGTCAAGTAATCTAAATTCTAATATCACAAACGAATCAAGTAATCTAAATTCTAATATCACAAACAAATCTAGTCTTAATACCACGATGCCAGAACAATTGCCTCCTGAATCTATCAATGGAAGTAAAGTGGGTAAAATTTGACAAGTTATCCAACAGACAATAGACAATGAACCCTATTCTGAATCATGTGACCCGAACAATTGCGTTTATTATTATTAAAGTTCTTGCAGTAACCATTACAGAAAAATAGTAGAATCTCCATTTATAGAGGCTTCTAGGGATGTGTGGTGATATCAGTGCGAAAAAGTGGACTCTGATTTAATTATGAATCGATGAGCTTTAAAGTTTTCTTACAGTTTAGCGTTCATCGGGATTTGAACCTTTCTAGTAAGCGGGTTCAACTAATTTTCGTAAAAATGCGACCAAGGGGATTTGAATTAACTGTAATTTAATTTGAAAATTCATAAAAACTTTATTTAGTTTAGAGGCCGTACAGATTAAGGTCTGGGAATTGGGGCCTGGCAGGTTTGGCGGTAACTAGATGTCCACTAATAACAGGATTGTTAGTATCGTAGATGACGAGCTTGATATTACCCAGCTGTATCAAGATGCCATATATGGCAAAATTGATGGAATCTCAGTTGGGAGCATTTTATTGAAAATAAAAAAGATTATGCTCTCATTATTTCTGACTTGAGAATGCCGAATCTGAATGGATTAGACCTCCTGAAAAAGGTCAAAATGCTCAATTCAAATGTTAGAACGATACTAGTTAGCGCTTACGAAGTTAAAGAAGATGAACTATTTCAAAAGTATACGAAGGAGGGAATTATAGATTTATTCATCGCAAAACCTATTCCCATTGATTGGTTGCGTCAAAAGGTCAGGGAACAGGTTCAAGAATACAAACTAAGAATGAATGAATAAACCGACCGGAAAATATCCAAAAAATTAAATTAATAGATTGTCATTTTGGATAATCTTAAAAACATATAATCAAATAAAGAAAATAAAATTAAAAAATCTCGGATTTTATAAACGAGTAATTTGTTACTATAGTATATGAATTATGAAATAGGAGTTAGTAAAATAAAACCAACTGAAGAGGAAATTAAAAAGAAAATAAAGACTCAGAAATAAAACCTGATAATACAGAGTTTAATGACCGTTCCTTAAATCCATAGAAAATGGCTTCTAACGTCAACCAACACCTCCACAAAGAACTTTTCATACTGGTGGGTCTATTGTTGCTTCCCGAGGCCCATCAGCGTTTTAACTTTTATATTATTTGTTGACTATAACCTTACAAGTGTCGACAAGCACCAAGAACACGCGCGTGGCTGGTGGGGCATTTACAAAATTGGCCCACCAGTTTTTAATAACAGGAGAAGGAATAACTTGAACTTTTTTATAAAATGCTGAGTAAAATAAGTTAAGTGTAGAACTCATAACGCTAGTGCTTTAATTTTGGAATCTTTTTTCATATTCCTATAATTTATCTACATTGAAAGCAACCAACAATTCCGATGGTGTATGCTATCTATGTTAAAATAAATTGATCTTCCTTTTATGATACTATTTTAGAGGAAGCTCTATGCCCACATCGAACTTGGAATAATATTTTTGAACATCAGAATTGCCGTATTTTGTTCTGAGTTTCTCTACTATTTCTTTAACTTCGTTATCTTTGGTTATGGTTTTGCTTTTCCGCTCAACTCTTATCCATATGCCGAATTTTTCACGGTTGGATTTTTTAACACGTTTCTATACCAATTTGTATCCGAACCCTGCACAGGAAGCAAATACAATTTTTTGTCTTCGTGAACAAACCAAACAGGTCTAGATATATCTTGACCTGATTTTTCTGCCTCTAACACTCAAGTCTATTTCATTTGCTGTGCTGAGGTCTTTTAAGTCAGGTTTTGGCATATGGCGTATGTCTACTAGATTCTACTAATTATCTTTTAACGTATCTGAATAACACGGTGCTAAATAAGAAAATACTTATGAACAAAAATATGCAATGTAGCGGATGTCAGAAATAGGTTTAGTTGAATATTTTGGCATGGGAGAAGCTATAGGAATAATTGCCACGTTATTTGTGATTTTATACTTCTCCAGGAAGCAAATGCAAACACTGTCCGTAGACATTGAAACGAAGATCCTCAATGACCTTGACGAAAGAATACATGAAATGACACGTATGGGAATAGAGAAACCACAATTAATCAATGTTATAAGCAAATCAGAAACTGGATGGTCTGCAGAAATCGCTTATGCCTACCACATAATGTACACGTTTGCCCATGTTTTTCATATGCGTCAGAGAAAAGTATTGAATGACAATGAATGGATTGGATGGCTAACGTGGATGAAGAGTGCGTTTGAAGAAGGTTCGATAAAGGATATTTGGAAAAATAATATTGAAATGGAAAAATGGTTTGATCCTGCCTTCCAGGAATTTGTTGATAAGCAATTGATTCCGGTGGTTAGGAAATAGATTGCAAAATAGAATAATCACATCATACCAGAAGTCCTAATGGGGTCAAAACCAAGTGGAATTTCACACTAGTTCATTCTTGTAAAAAATTGGAATAACAAAGAAAATAAGTCGCATGAAAAGATGATAATATGTCTTATGAGGGGATGGATTTATTTTTTATTTTATAGTATTCTTGACTCTCTCATAGGCGTTTGGAGAAGCTCTCCGATTTCATTATGCATCTTTAAAAGATTCAATCCTTTTTCGGTGGTTTTGTAGGTTTGTGAGCCTTCTAAATATTCTACTAAATTATTTTCAATAAGTATAGAAAGATATTCTCTTAATTGAGCATAGCTGAGAAAGGCTCTGTACATAATTCTTGTTTTTGTCGCACCACCATTTGCTGCTTCTAGGATCATTGAGACTATTTCTGTCCTACTTCTGTACTTCATATTTAAGATGTGATAAAGTTACTATTTTAACATGTTGACACAATAATCTAGAACAAAACGAAATTCTACAACACTCAAATTGAGATTCAAAAATAGTTCCCCGTTTGAAAATGTTAACAATTCATTTTTGTGTCATATTTATTTTATTACTTAACGAATTTCTACATTAAGGTATTTACAATGTTTACAAGAAATAAATTTTATATCGGATTCGGTGGGAAACCATGTGGAATTCTACACTAGTCCGATTCGGTGGGACTGATAATGCTAGCACTCTAATTTTATAACCCTTATGGTCGCTCGCTAGCAGATAACATCAATATTCTCAGAAATAATTAGATTCTTTTGGAATCCAATATTTTGGAACGATGCCATGGCTTAACCCTAATTTTTTGTTTGCAGTCTTTACAGCGCAGAATCTCTTTTGGATATTTTAATTCGCAGGTAGAACAATAATTGAAATAATTATAATCTATCCTCCTAGCAATTGCATTTACCCTACCGTCTTTGAGGAATCTAAGCATCTTATCGACAAATTACCCTCTATCTAACATATTTGTTGCTCTATGAACTTATAGAGACCAAGATATACTCAAACATATCATACACTTATTCTTCCTGAACCCACTATTCGTATATCTTTACTATCCGGATTTAAGAGGATTGCAATATCTCCGGCTTTAAATGAAAATATATTATCAGACAAAATCTTAAGTTTATTGTTCCCTAATTTCTCTATCTTTGCAGGCCTGATCTGAGTCCCTATGGACAAAAGATAGGATTGATTTTCTGAAAGGTCATTCTTATAAAATGGCACCATATCGAAATCAATAATCAATTCCTGGACGGCAGAAGTAAAATGGGTGTAATTGGAAAGAATATCTCCCCTAGTTATCTCATCAAAAGAAACGCCTGTTAGAGCAAGACCTACCCTAGCTGGACTATGTGATTCTTCAACATTTTTATCATGCATCTGTATACTTTTAACTGTAACCGTTTTCTTTTGAGGAAATAGTATTAGCTCATTGTGTACTTTGATAACTCCCTGTTTAAGTATACCCAATACGACCACACCTACTCCTTTTACATTAAATATGTTATCTATATGGATAATTGTTGGTCCGTCTCTTCTCACCGAAGATAAAGAACTGATACTCTCTTTAAGACTTTCAATATTCTGTTCAACCTTGAATGATGACGCAACGGTATTTTTTAAAATACTCTTAAGAGCTTCGCTCTCAACTCCATAAGAATGAAGGAGGAATCCTTTATCTAGTTGCAGTAGATCTAAGGCTACTATTTGTTCTCCTAGAAACCTATCTAGTTTGTAGACGTTAACTATAGAATACTCTCCCAAATTTACCGCAGTAAGTAATGGTTGGATCTTGTCAGGAAAGCCAGATGGTATTACGTAGGTCATGATTCTGTCATCTTTTTTACTATCATATGTTGTAATGTCACTTGACTGCCCTTGCTTCCCTAACTCCTTTACAAAATCGGTTTGACCAAGGCATACAAAATTAATACTCTCCACGATGTCTTTTTAGAAGACCATCTTTAAAATTTATTCCTAATTTCAAATTCTTGGCAGGCCGGAAGGTTATTATGTACAACTTGGTAATCGCCACAGCGATAAAATTACGTGTTCAGGATTTTCCGCGGTTAGTTTTGTTCTATTGTTTATTTTGTTTTGATTCATTTCATCTACAGCAATAACAAATTTTAAAGTTTTCTTCATAAAAATTCTTATCCATCAATTTAATCGCGTAGATCCTTGGAAATGGAAAGTACACACGGTATTTATAATCAATAATCTAGCTTCGACTGGAAAATACGTACCGCTTTGTGAGAAAATATGATATTATATTAGATTACTTGTTTCATGGCTTCATCGGTTTGGCATTTGGATATTTTCGTGTTAGCTTAGCTACTAACTTTGGTATCAAAATATTCGGGTTCGGCCCGATGCAATGCATTAGTTTATGTAGTCCAATTTACTGATCAAATGCTATAGAATAAACTGAATACTACAAACTCTAATCGAAGTGAGATTCATGAAATAAAATTCAAAAACCTAAGACATACACCTTTATTTGTAGAACCTCCAAAATATGTTAAGGAAGATGTAGTTTGAATTACAATAAACTGACTCCAGACGAAGAAAGAGTCCTTCTAGATAAAGCAACGGAACCTCCTTTCACTGGTGAGTACGACAACTTTTACGAAGATGGAACCTTTATCTGTCGAAGGTGCAATACGCCTCTCTTTTCATCAAAAAGCAAGTTTGATTCCGGATGTGGATGGCCAAGCTTTGATGAATATTTCCCAAATGCTGTAAAGTGTATACCTGATCCTGATGGATTAAGAACAGAAATAGAATGTTCAAATTGTAATGCACATTTAGGACACGAATTTCTGGGAGAACATCTGACAGATAAGAATACGCGAGAATGTGTCAATTCGTTATCTATACGTTTTGTCCCAAAGAGAAAAGAGTTACCAGAGAGAGTACATGAATAATAATAACAAGACTGAAATCGCGACGCTTGCTAACGGGTGTTTTTGGTGTGCCGAAGCAATTTTCCAAAGAGTCAAAGGTGTCAAATCTATTCTACCTGGCTATGCTGGAGGAACAGTGAAAAACCCTTCCTATGATCAAGTGTGCGCTGGTAAAACCGGTCATGCAGAATCAATTCAGATAGAATTTGATCCCAAAGTTACATCTTTTGAAAAAATCCTTGATATTTTCTGGCATACCCATGACCCAACAACTCTCAATAGACAAGGTAATGATGTTGGCACACAGTACCGATCTGCAATCTTTTATCATGACGAAATGCAAAAAGAAATTGCCGAGAGATCAAGAAATGATCTCGAAAAGGAAGATGTTTATAAAAATTCAATTGTGACAGAAATTACTCCTTTTAAGAATTTTTATGTTGCAGAGGATTATCACAAAAATTACTATGAAAAACATCAGGATGCTCCCTATTGCAATTTTGTCATTGATCCCAAGATCAAGAAACTTCTTGAGAAGTATGGAAATGACGCAAAACAGAAATTTAAATCACTATGAGCAAGGCATGTCACAATATCCTTATTCTCACTTTTGTAGACCACTATTTATGTCATGATGAAAACACGTGAAATCTCTACACCAGTAACAAAAACTGCAATTTGGGCATAAAGGCTTTGATAATGTTGGATGAAACTCGGTGTAGCAGTTAAAGCAAATCATTTCATTTACATATGAAGAATTAATATATAAAGTGGCTTTCTGGTTGAGAATAATATAACAGGGATACTTTATTTTATCTAGGTTGCTAAGTTAATTTTCCACTTGTTCATATGAAGTAGGATAACCATCGGATTTTAGTAAAGTGTTTTAGTAAAGTGATTAGTTCTTTCTAGAATTACCGGTTTCGGTGGAACTCATAACGTTAGCACTCTAATGGATGAACCCGTACTTGATATCTTATTTTACAGTTTTGAAAATCACAATAGAGATAAGGAATTCTTAAATCGAATTCAGTGGGATTCGGACACGCCATGTAGTAGGGTCCTGTTACAAGGTATTTAGCTTTTATGTTCTGATGGTGATCTTGCAGGTTTATTTTGGAATTAAATTAAAATCGTTTAGTAACATGAGACTAAATTTAACTGCACAGACAAAAACACAAATTAAGGATAAAATGTTTTTAGACATTAAACTTTTGAGGCTGTAATTACATGAGAAAAATAATCGTTTTATCA
>VBPR01000068.1 GCA_005877345.1 Nitrososphaerota archaeon | reverse complement strand
CTCTTACATCTATAAAATGTCCTTCTATAGCACATGCAGCAGCCATTACTGGACTTACTAGATGAGTTCTTCCACCAGCGCCCTGCCTACCTTCAAAGTTTCTATTTGAAGTACTGGCACAGCGTTCGCCTGGTGACAATATATCTGAATTCATTCCAAGACACATACTACAACCTGACTCTCTCCATTCAAATCCTGAATCCTTGAAAATCCTATCCAATCCCAGCCTCTCAGCCTCCAATTTAACTTTTTGAGACCCAGGAACAATCATAGCTCTGACTTTTGGTGATACCTTTCTCCCTTTAATAACAACCGAAGCTTCAATCAGATCTTCTAGCCGTGAATTTGTGCATGACCCTATGAAGACTCTATCAACATGAACGTCAGTCATTTGTGTACCTGGCTCTAAATTCATGTATTCCAGAGCTCTGATAGCTAATTTCCTTTTATTTTCATCACCTTCTGCAAATTCCTCAGGTGAAGGGATAGAGTCAGTTATGTCAACAACCATGGATGGATTTGTTCCCCATGTTACTTGAGGTGCAAGCTCATCAACATTAATCGTTTCAACTCTATCAAATTTTACGTTTGAATCACTTCTCAAATTACTTTTCCAATATTCTATCATTTTATCCAGTTCTGATTCTTTAGGAGCATATCTTCTTCCTCTCAAATAATTGAAAGTAATTTCGTCAGGAGCAATTAATCCTGCTCTTGCTCCCCCCTCAATTGACATATTGCAAATAGTCATTCGCTGCTCCATTGATAGTGCAGAAATTGCCTGTCCTCTGTATTCGATAACAGTCCCAGAACCTCCATCGGTACCTATTTCGTGAATAATCTTGAGTATTATGTCCTTAGGAGTGATAGTATGAGATTTTCTTAGATTACCTTTAACATTGATTAAGAATGATTTTGGTTTGTACATCCATATACACTGTGTAGCGAGAACATGTTCAACCTCGCTAGTTCCTATTCCAAAAGCAAGAGCACCAAATGCACCATGTGTTGATGTATGACTGTCACCGCAAACTATGGTCGTACCAGGCAACGTGAAACCAAGTTCTGGTCCAATTACATGAACTATGCCCTGATCAGGGCTAGTCATATCATAGATAGTTATCCCAAATTCCTTGCAATTTCTGCCTAGTGTTTCAAGTTGCGTTTTGGATACCTCATCAACAACAGGAAGTGATCTGTTTCCAGTTGAAACGTTATGGTCTGTTGTTGCAATTGTTAAACCAGGGCGTCTAACTTTTCTACCGCTCTCCTTTAGACCAGCAAAAGCTTGTGGAGATGTAACTTCATGTATTAAGTGCCTATCAATGTATACTAATGACGGGCCAGTGGTATCACCAGCATGTTCATCCTGACTATTATCTATGACTACATGACTATCCCAAATCTTGTCAAAGAGGGTTTTTTGCATTATTATGATATCGTTAGTTAAATCGGAATATAATGATATTACTAATAACAGCTTTTATTTCTATGTAAAACAGAAGTACGGCAAGTGGCAATGCTTAAATCTAGTATTCATAGAAATTAATTCCAATGTTTCAGCAAGACAATAAGAACTATGAAGAATACGTTATGAATCATATAAAGAAAGGAACGACTACCTGTGCTTTGACATGCAAAGACGGAGTTGTTCTAGCTGCAGATACAAGAGCTAGCGCTGGATTCTTTATTGTAGATAGGAATGTTATGAAAATCCAAAAGATAGATGAACATTTAGGTATGACAATTGCTGGAGGTGTAGCCGACGCTCAAAACTTGGTTGATCTTTTGCGTTATAATGCAAATTTGTATAGATTATCAAACAAAGACAGATTAATTCCTGTGAAATCTGCCGCAAGACTTTGTTCTAACGTTCTGTTCAATCAAAGATACTATCCTTATTACGTACAGATCATCATGGCAGGATTTGATAAAAATAGCGACGACGACGCTTCACAAATATACAACATTGATTTGTTCGGGTCTATGACCAGTGAAAAATTTATTTCAACTGGTAGTGGTTCTCCCGTTGCATATGGATACTTGGAATCAGAATATAAAAAAGATCTCAGCGTTAATGAAGCTTACAAGACAGCTATACAAGCAATTGCAGCAGCTATAAGAAGGAATTCTGGAACTGGTGATAACATAAATGCTGTCATTATAGACAAGGACGGATATCGAGAATTATCCAAGGAAGTAAAGGAAGCTGTACAAGCAGTTTATTGAATCATTTTATTGTTATCAAGACTTTTATTGTTCAATTTATCCACACCTACTTTTATTCCTAAATAGATCCGTAAATTACTTTATTAATCGGAGCTGATCGGTTCGAATCAGTTTAGTAATTGACAATAAATTGATTAATACCCAAGATAGAAAATATCAAAAAATCAAAGAAGAGGTTAGGAGATTTATTCAAAAAAATAAGAAAATAGATCATTCAACAATTCTTAATGAAATGAATGTAGACTATGATACTCTTATGCAAATATTGAGAGAATTAAAGAACAAGGGACATTTGAATTAACTACTTGAGATGGTCTAGTAATGTCTTTTGATTTTCTGCATCGACCTCATTATATGCATTATCTAATATTTTTCGTATTCTTTGAGCACGTGCAGTACCAAATCCAGGAATTTTAGCCAATTCAGCCGCTGATGCATTTAATGCTCTCTTAGGCGTGTTAAATTCCTTCAACATTTTTACAGCAAACATACCACCAACTCCAGGCAATGAAGAAAGAACGGATAATTGTTGTATCTGCTCAGAGGTCTGCTTTCTGATTTTTCGTAAAAGGGGCCCATACGAATATTTTCTAGATAATTTATTTGCAATTGCTATGAGAAAACTGGTCGTATGTTCTATATTTGGTGTATGAACTAAAGGTATCTTGAAATCTAAAACTACTGTGATTAGTGAATCATAAACTAATTGAATTTTTTGATCATAGCTACGGAAGGAGTTATCAGATTCAGATTTCAAATCCTCAATGATGTTCCCTTCAACAATTAATAACGGTGAGGAAAAATGTTTTACGAGCTCTGAACATTGAATAAATAATCTTCCATCATAAAAGGAGCTTAATAAGTCTGATATAGTTTTTCTTTCAATTACTACATTATTAAAAACAATATAATCACCGACCTTCAAGGTAGCGAAGTCTACAAAGATGCCTGACTCCTTGAGCAATTCTGGGATGCCACTATTTTTTTCTCTTTTATCGACTACTATTCTCAAATAGAATCTAACTACTGAATAGCATGCCAAAGTTTTAAAAATATTGATGCATTATGAATGAGCCCCTGGTGGGACTCGAACCCACGGCCTAAGGTTTACGAAACCTTCGCTCTACCAACTGAGCTACAGAGGCCTCTTTCATGGATACATTTGCAATCACATAACCAATTTAACTATTTTCTAATTTGACGAAATATTTACTACATACAGCTATCGAATATATCTCGATCTGATTATAAAACAAGATTAAATAGTTGAAAATTTAAGCTTTTTAAAGTGAAAATTTCAATCTCTGGTATTAGAGGTATCTTTGGTCAGGATCTAGACTTACATGCCATAATAAATTTTTCCAGATTGTTTGCTTCCTTTATTAATAGTTCCAGTAAATCCGAAAAGAAATGTTTGGTTGCAAGAGATACCAGACCTTCAAGTAGCGTAATTCTTCAGACAGTATCAGCAGCCGTTATGGAACAAGGAATCGATGTCTTTGATTTGGGTGTCGCTCCCAGTCCATTTGTATTTCATGAATCAATAAAGTATGGTAACGCTATAATAGTAACAGCCTCCCATAATCCTTTGGAATGGAACGGTTTAAAATTTGTAATTAATGGAAGAGGGATATTCGAAGAGCAACTTGATTCAATTCAAGAAGAAAACATACTTTCTGGTTCAAGATATGGGAAATCATATAACGTAAATTCAAATTATATACTTGATATTTTTGAATTTTTGGGCAAGAATAGATACCTACGAGATGATCGAAAAAAAACAAATACAATTGGATTAGATCCCGGAGGAGGTGCTTTATCTTCCTTTATTCCAAATTTATATAATACTTTGAATCAAAAATACTACTCGATAAATGATATTGCGGGTATCTCATCAAGATCTTCTGATCCTACGACAGATGATCTTTTTGAGTTAAGGAAACTTGTTCTATCCAAAAAGCTGCAGTTAGGTTTTGCTTTTGACATGGATGCAGACAGGGTGGTGGTAGTAGATAACAATGGAATCAAACTCTCATCAGATCTTACCCTCTTATTATGTATTACAAGTACATTAAATCAGGGAGCAAAAAAATTTGTTGTCAGCGTAGATACTAGTAATGCTATTGAGCGCATGATTGCAAACCATGGTGGAACCCTGAACTATTCAAAAGTTGGAGAAGCCAATGTAGTAAAAGAAATGCTCAAGTTAAACGGGGACGCAGGAGGTGAGGGAAGCAGTGCAGGTTTTATTATGCCAAGGTTTAATTTGTGTAGAGATGGCATATTAGCCAGCGCAATTATATCCTCATTAAATGATGATCTATACAGCGATTGTATAGAGATCGCTTCAAAATACTCAACAATCAGATCAAAAATCCCTATAAAATCAGATTTTCAGAAACCAATAATTGATAAAATTGAAGATAAATTTAAGGGAAAATTTTTCCAGATAATAAAAATGGATGGTATCAAAATATTGATTGATGATAATTCCTGGATCCTTATTAGATCTTCTAATACAGAGGACGCCGTTAGAATTTCAGTAGAATCAACTCCAAATAATGTACTATCTCTTTTTAAAGACACTAAAAAAAAGGTTCTGTCTATATATGAAGAGATTAAATGAACGAGAAATTATAGATCTCTTCATTTCTTATTTCAGCGATCCCTTACTAAATAAGGTAAAAGGCGATGATGTGGTTATTATTCCACTTAATTATAACATGGCAAAGCGAGCAAATAAAAGAATTGGTTTAAACATTGTATTAAAGAGCGATATGTTAATTGAAAGCACAGACGTACCTAAGGTTATGAAACCTTGGCAAATAGCAAGAAAGAGTGTATTAGCATGCGTAAGTGATTTTGCTGCCAAGGGTATAAGACCATATGCGTGTCTCATTTCTATTGGAATACCAAGAAGATATTCAAGAAAGGACATAATTGCACTTGCTAGGGGATTTTTACTTGCATCAAAGGAATATAAAGTACGAATTTTGGGGGGAGATACCAATGAATCTAAAGAATTGACAATTGACTGTAATATGATGGGTATTTCAACTTTACCAGATAACAAAATTCCAAGAAGAAATGGTGCAAAGGCTGGAGATATATTAGTAACATCTGGAAAATTTGGATATACTTCTTCAGGATTAAAAATTATTCTGTCTAATTTGAATGCTGAGAAAAAATTCAAATCAAAATCTATATCATCAGTAACATTTCCAAAACCGCAAATAGAATTTGGATTCCATCTTGCAAAGTATTTTTCATCCTCCATAGATTCTAGCGACGGACTATCTTCTTCATTGTACGAGCTTGCCCAAAAAAGTAATAAAGTTGATATGCTAGTTAATAAAATTCCAACGCCAAAGGAATTATGTCATTTTGCTAATTTGAATTCCATTAGTATCGAGAATTTGCTTTTTTTCGGTGGAGAAGAATACGAGACAATTGCAACAGTTCACAAATCAAATTTTAAGAAAATGATTAGAGATGCCAAGAAACACAAAATCAGGGTATTTCAGATTGGTGAGGTATTAAATGGCAGTGGAAATGTTATCTACGAAAAAGGAGGGATTCGAAAGCTTCTCAAAAATGAAGGATTTATGCATTTTGCAAGATAATTTCTGTCTTTAATAAGCTTCATTCCTGAAATTTTATAGAGAGAAGATTACACTCTTCTTCCTCTTCTGCCACCAGGTTTTCTGGTTGTATCGTGAGGTATTGGAGTTACATCATCAATTCTGCCTATTCTAAAACCAGCTCTAGCAAGAGCCCTTATTGCAGCTTGAGCACCAGGTCCAGGAATACGAGGTCCCACACCTCCAACGGCTCTTACTCTGATATGTAGGGCATTGATACCTTTGGTTTTTGCAATATCCGCTGCTGCAACAGCAGATTTCATTGCAGCATAGGGAGATGATTCATACCTGTCAGCTGTTACATGTCTTCCACCAGAACTAAAGGCGATTGTTTCAGCGCCGCTAATATCTGTAATATGAACTAGAGTATTATTATAACTGCTAAATATATGGGCTACACCCCATTTGTACTGAATGACTTCTCCAACCTCTGACATTAAATATGTAAAATTAAATTTTTTAAAGGGTGTTAAAAACCTATCCTGCTTACGTTGGAAAACAGATCCAACGAATATCAAATAATCCGAATTGTTCACGGTTTAACACAACTTTAATGAAGCGGATATTCCTGTAAATCATTTATGAAATGGTTAAAGCATGACAAAACTGACGAACCTAAGCTCCTATCTTGTAAATATTGTGATATGAAATTTCAGGAGAAAGAACGCTTAAAGAGACATATCAGAAAAGCCCACAGCGAAAAAGGTGGCGACATGCCAAAGTTTAATCTTTTTGGTACATGAAATCCATGTTGATAGCATAAACATGTTTCCGCTTTATGATGACAATCAGAGAATACACGGCAGACCGTACGTAAATTATTTACTGATTGCCACAAATGTAATAATCTTTGTAGTTGAAGTGATTGTCACAGGATATTTTCACAATACAGCGGCAACAAATGCAATGTTGGAAAATTATGGTGCTATCCCATACAAAGTACTTGATGGAGATATACCTTCAGTAATCACTTCAATGTTTCTTCATGGCGGGTTAGCTCATCTTATCGGCAACATGCTATTTCTCTTTATATTTGGTGATAATATTGAAGACAAGTTTGGCCGTATAAAGTATCTTCTCATATACATTGGATGGGGGATTGCTGCGGCACTGGCGCATAGTATAGTTGCAGTATCTGTAGGTGGTGGAGAAATTCCTGCAATTGGCGCATCAGGAGCAATTTCGGGCGTGTTGGGAGCATATTTGGTACTGTTTCCGAAAGCTAAAATATTTACTATAGTTGCTGCATTTTTTATCACAACAGTAAGAATACCTGCCATAGCGTTCATCCCATTCTGGTTTATAATGCAAGTTATATTGGGCTTCATAGACCAAGCCGGTGGAGTGGCCTATGCCGCACATATTGGTGGTTTTCTTGCAGGAGTGTTAACCGGATATGTATTTAAAAATGTAATAAATAGATATGGAATGGTGACACCCCAAGTACGATATCCCAGAACGGATCGTCAAAATGTGACTAATATGCAGGACATAACTACCCATGCACAACCAGAAGTCATAAAGGGATCTAATTTTTATGAAATTATTGCCGAAATGCCCGGACTAGTAGATCAATCAGAGATACAGGCTAATTATGATCCGAACACTCGGAGCGTAAGGATATTTACTAGTGGTTCAAGGAAATATGATATAAACGTTAGAATATCTGATATCCAAGATGAAAATATAAAAATTGATCAAATAAAATATCTTAATGGGATAGTAAGGATTCGTATATCAAATCAATTGTCATAGTTATTTTTTGCTTGGTTTCAGACAAACCCATACTCAAATAAACTTCTAAAAATCAGCGATAAATCATTTTGTAACTTGATCGATAACTGATGAATCATGCAAGCTCTTGCTTAATTCCCTGTATTTCTTATTAATAAATTCCAAAGATTCTACGAGCTTCTTTGTTTTGCCATATTTGAATCGTACTAACTCCTTGTGTTTCCAAAAATGTTTGGCATCTGCGACATAAATAGTTGTAAAATAATCAGGACCGATTAGATTATCAGGTAATTTAATATTATGAGGAAAAAGATATTCAACACCAAACCACTCATCTCCATCAGGGTAATCATTACCTGTTATAATATCAAAATATAGGTGAAGTTTATCTTCTACAGTGAACCCTTCATCTTTTATGAGGGGGTGTCTAACATTAGATTTATGATAATCTATTTTCAGTAATTCTACCTCAAAATATGTTTTTATTATCGCACGCCTAAAAATTTCATTGGATTCCCTCAGATTCAAAGGTAATATAATAACAAACGATGACTATTTTATAATCCTTTTAGCATAAGAATGAAAAATTTGTGATGTATTCTTGAAATCTATTGAATATATGGAAACGTCTACATAATTAATATAATAGCAGAAAATCTAAATCATCACTTAGGCGGGGGTCGCCTAGCCTGGTAGGGCGTGGGATTGCTAATCCCATGTTCGCAAGAACTCGTGGGTTCGAATCCCACTCCCCGCGAATTAATAAAAAGGAAAAACACTACCATCTCAGACACAACACATGAAGATAAAGCTAGTTACAACCTTGAAAACCAAAAAATTCGTCCAGATAAAGATAATGAGAAATTATACGAGACAATTAAATCAATAACGTAAACATGTTCGAAACCTTACTTCTGTATAATATTAAACAATGTATAATTTCTTTTATTAGACAATAATTTGTATTACCGTTAGTTATATCACAGTGAACACAATATTCAACAAATTATAAAAAAGTTAAAGCTGTTGGAAGATATACGAGAAAATTGCAAACAGAAACTTTCTTTTGATAATACAATCGGTCTCATGGATTTGTTACCATTTAAAGAGAATAAATTCGAGGTTCTTGTTTGTGTATTTTAATAAATAAACTTATCCTCACATGTCTTAGCCGAATTATGGGCGCGGACTATCTAAAAAAATTGTAAAGATAATAGGTTACTTTCCTCCTATCGCTTCTTTTAATTTTTCGCCGAGGCCACCCAAGAGTCCACCAGTCTTATTTGTAGCATTTCCTGCCATCTGACTTGCATTTGCACTGGCATTTCCCGTGGCGTTTGAAGCGTTAGTCGTCACATTCTGAGCATTAGCCACTGACACATAAATCAGTGCAAATGCCAATATCAGAGTCACAGTTCCAAAATAGATTGTTTTTTTCATCATACACTGATTGGCACCATTGTATTAATAGTTTATATCGTGAATTTGTTAAACTTGGACCCTTAAGTCGTATTCGAGGCCATGTGGAACACTACAATTTTGAAATCCTTAAATTGATAAAACCCCAAGTGTAGCTAATGGCCACTCCCCGCGCTTATATAGGGTTTTTATCCCAAAATAAAATGCAAGATTAAATTCATGAAAACCCGGCTCTTGTGAACAAACCTAGCTAAATGACTTAAACTGAATCTGATGAAAAGTAGGGCTCCTAATCTGGAGGACCGCTTAATTCTTCTTGTCCTTTCAGCATCCTGTCGTATGACATATCCGTGTAATATCTTTCATAAAATGACACATGGCTTGATTCCAAATTCATTAGATATTCATGAACTCTCTGTGCTGCCTCGCGTCCCTTTTCCATAGCTTTCACTACTAGTGTTTCCCCACTGGTAACATCACCAGCTGCGAAGACCCCCTTCATAGAGGTTTTGAAGTCATCAGCAATTGCTATCGCATTACGCTTGCCAGTATTGATTCCAGCTTTCTTCTGCAGAAAGGAATTTGGGCCTCTTCCAATAGCTATCAGTAAAGTAGAACATTTCATTTTAAATTCTTTATTAGGTATAACTACTGTGCGTCTTTTTCCTGGATCATCAGGGGCACCCATTTGGACGTTATTAATTAATGCCTGGGTAACATGTCCTTTTCGGTCACCCTGAAAAGACTTGGCTTGAACCAGAAACTCGAATTTTACTCCCTCTTCTTCTGCCTCCTGAAGCATTATAGGGTCAACATGCAATTCGGTCTTCGGATGTAAGCATAAAACGGTAACATTACTTTTACCTTTAGTAAGCCTTAAGGCAGTTCTGGCGCAGTCAAGAGAAGTGTCTCCGCCACCAATCACTAGTATATCATTGCCTAAATCGTACTTTGGTTTTCTCAAATAATTTTCCAGCCCTCCTGAGAAAACGTTTTCAAGAAATTCGTAACCGCTAATTACTCCCTTAAGATCACTGCCTGGAACGTCGATATTCACAGTATCTCTAGACCCAGTGGTAATTAGAATTGCATCATTTTCCTCAAGTAGCTGTGATAATGGAATATCCTTTCCTATGGTAATGTTCGTTCTAATATCCACTCCCATTAATTTAAC
>VBPR01000067.1 GCA_005877345.1 Nitrososphaerota archaeon | reverse complement strand
TTGGACAATCTGAAATTTCGGCGGCATATTTACTTGAACCATCAAGCTGGTGACGTAGGATTATGATATCTGAATAAAGATCCATAACTCGCACAGTGTCCTGTAAACTTTCGCCTTTCTCTATTGAAGATGATCTTAGATCGGATATTCCAATTGAGCTTCCACCTATTGATGCCATTGCTGCTTCAAAACTCATTCTAGTCCTGGTACTTGGTTCATAAAACAGATATCCCATTATTCTGGCTTTTCCGAATTCGTCTTTTTCTTTAGGTTTTAGCTTCTTTATTTTATCGGTTTTTTCATATAAGAACTCAAGCTCATCTCTCTCGAAATCTTTAATTGAAACAACATCTCGATTAAAGAATCTATTAGTCTTCACTGACTATCACTATCATAATATGATAATGCCCCTTTACAAAAGGATTCTTATCAGAATTCAAATAAAATGATAACTTTCTATTTAACATATATTAGAGATTTTTTAATTAAATTTGCAATTTGAATAAGAGCATATCGACCTTATTTTTTGTTTCGGTGTTAACATTTGCAATATTAATTCAGAATGAGAGTGCATCTACATTTGGCCAAGCCACCGGTACAACAACTGAAAATTATTCCAATTTGACTATGCCCATTAAAAATACGACAAAATTAGATAATAAATCTAAGATACAATTCTTTGGTTTAGCTGATCAAAAAAACTCTTCTGTTAAGACTGTTACCTATACCCCAAAATATTTATGCGGAAATGTAACTTCTCATGAAGGTCCCGTAAGACCAGGCCATTATGATACTGATATAAGTATCCTTAACAAACAAGATTATCCGATAAAAATCCTTTGGAACGTCATACCTAATGATGGTAATTCATCAAATTCAATCATCAAGATTCTTAAATCTGAAAGCTCAACTGCTATAACATGCAAAGATGTTCTACGGTTAGTTACTGATAGAAAGAACTTACAGGAAGGATTTGTTATGATATCTCTACCAATAAGCAGTAATGTCATTGGTGCATTCCCGGATCCTAATAATCCAGAAGCATCAATTTTAAGATCTATTAATGATTCACAATCAAATTTGATTGATGTCCAAGTATTTTATACAGCAAACGCACTACCTAAACTTCCTAGTGAAATGATTTTCAGTAAGATTGATTTTAGAATCTTAAGTGATCCAAGTGGAAAAATACCCCAATCATTTTTGAGACAATTGCTAGAAGTTTCATTATTGTCCAATACGAACCAAATTTACGACCAAGTATTTCGTCTTAAGTCTCTATTGAAGGAAAGATTTAATTTATCAGATTCTGAATTGAATGCTATTAATATTCAAATCGAAAGTTCTGATATAGATGCGATTTTTACAAACGATGACCATGCAATATCATCGTCACGCCTGAGTCCTAACATATACTTTAGGTGATAACTGGATTAAAGAAAACCTGCAATTTTGCTGCTGGCAATTAAATAGGTTGTATTCTAATTAGAAGGATCAAGCTCTATTAGAGTAAGTTATACTTTTAGTGCCCTACTTATCATTATTAATTCAGGCCCCGTAGTTAAATTACCTACTATAACTGAGCTGAAATTAGCTAAGATTCCCGATGATAGGAAAGGTGAGCCTCCATTGACGGTAGCTGGTTCTGCTTCGACTTGAAGTATTTCGGATATTCTGCTGATTTCCCAATCATTAGCTATTGGATGAACAATAGCTCCAGCATTTGTAGTGACTATCATCGATCCAACCTGGACATATCCCCCGATTGAGAATGTTTGAATAGGAACGCCTAAAATATCTTTAATATTTTGATCCGCTTCCCCTTTGAATAAATTTGAAACTACTGCTCCCTTATCATTTGCTGAAATTAAGTTTCCGATTGCAGTAAACTTACTTTTTACTCGGTCCACATTTAAACCTGTCTGCTTTAAGATTCGGATCTCATCATCTGAGACAGTGTATGGTAATAAGATTCCATTGTTATTCATAACCGTCATTGGTCCTATCAATCGGGTCCCCGCTATTGAAACATGTATTATTTTTTCTACATATAAATATTCTTTAAGTTTTTTGGCTTTTGTTTCTGCAAATCCAAATGGGAGTAGAAGAGTATCATTATTTGTTCGTACAAATAAACCCACATTTGGACTTCTGTAAACATCATACTTGTAGATCACCAGTTTATTCTCTCCATTATGTGAGTGTTATAAGACAATATTTCTCTTATGTACGACTGAGATAAGAAACTATCTACCGATTTAATTTTATGTTTTAAAACTACTTGGAAAGGCAGCAACTACTGATAATTCCTACATTATGTATGAAGAAGAATGTTGCCAAAAATAAAAATGTGAATCGTGGATTTATCCTGACATGCAGGAGCTAAAACCACATTCAATGCACAAATTGCATCCTTCAGTAATAATCAATCTTGCATTACATGACGGACATTCTTCGTACTGAAACTCATTTGGAGATGCAGCCATGCTCATTTTTAGTTTAGATTGAGAAATATTGATTGTATTATCAGTTGTTTCCATTTCTTCTGTACCTCTGAAGACTTTTTCAACTTGTGTCATAATATACTCTTGCTTTATGTTACTATGAATATGATCAATTACATAGGCACTTGGTTTTACAATAAATTTTTTCTCCTTTTCATTTCCAGTTATATGGAGGACCTGTTCATGTCTAGAGCCATCTCTATAAACTGTAACCCCCTTTAATCCCAATTCGTGTGACAAAAGATAAGCTGCCTTTATGTCTTCGACTGTAACGTCTGATGGCATGTTAATAGTCTTTGCTATTGCATTGCTAATCCATTTCTGCCAAACTGCCTGAGCCATTAAATGATCAGTCCAATGTACGTCAATAGCAGTTACAAATATTTTCTGTAGTCTTTCTGGAATTTCGGCCAATCCTCTTACAGAACCATAATTATTAGCAATCTTTGTTAGAATTTCATCATTATATAATCCATTTTCCTTCAGTATATTCTCGAATATCCTATTTGTATAGAAGAACCTTCCTACAGTAACCCGTTTTTCAAACACTAGTGCAAATACTGGTTCAACACCATTTGAGGTGTCAGCTATCATAGATAAAGTTCCTGTAGGAGCAATTGTAGTGGTCCATGAGTTTCTAATTCCATATTTTTCTATCTTCTCAACTAATGAATCCCAGTCGTATGAGTGATATCGCTTTGGAATTTCATAGTATCCTGCTACTGGTATCATTTTTCCTTCAACATAATCAGTCTGATTGAATAACGGAAAAGCTCCTCTTGCTTTGGCAATCGCAACGCTTTCTTCCATGCTATAATAAGATAGGGCTTCTGCTATTCTATTCATAAACTCATAACCTTCTTTTGAATTGTATGATATTTCTAGGGTAAATAGAAGATCAGCTATACCCATTATTCCGAGGCCTATTCTCCTTGTTAATAGCGTATTGCGTTCAATTTCTTCAACAGGATACTTGTTCATGTCTATAACATTATCTAGAAATCTCGTAGAGAGGCGTATTGCCTGCTCATAACGCTGCCAGTCAAATTCATATTTTCCATCAATATTACGCTTAACAAAATTGGCCAAATTAATAGATCCTAAATTGCATGATTCATATGGATAGAGTGATTGTTCGCCACACGGATTTGTTGCTCTAAGAGGTCCTTCTTTTACATTTATGCAGGGATTATATTTGTTGATATTGTCGAAAAATATGACACCTGGCTCAGCGCTTTTCCAGGCGCTGAAGGTAATTAGATCTAAAAGCTGATGTGAATCAATCTGCTTGATCGGTTCATTGGTTGTTGGATTTCTAAGAGTGTATCTGTGATTATTTTCGTTAATTATTGATTCCCAGAAATCACTCCAAATCCCAACGCTTACATTGAAGTTTTCAAATATACCTGGTTTGGTTTTGGCTGTGACGAACTTTTCAATATCAGGATGCCAAGATTCCATTATTCCCATGTTTGCTCCCCTCCTTTTTCCACCTTGTTTTACCACGTCTGTGATTGTGTCTATAATTCTCATAAAAGAGATCGGTCCCGAAGCAACTCCAGAGGTTTCAGGACGGAGATCAGAATAGTTAATACCAACCCCTCCACCCGATTTGAATATCATCGCTGCATCAGTTGAGGATTTCATTATCTCTGACATGTCATCTTTCATATCCAACACAAAGCATGCTGAGAGTTGACCAAGTCTTGCGCCAGCATTCATAAGAGTAGGTGTATTTGGTAGGAAGTCTTTTGACACCATCAAATTATAATATTCAATGATTCTATCAGAATACTTTGACAAGTTACCTTCTGCAATCAGTCGTAAAAGATCTTTAAAGCTAATTTTCATATGGCCGCTTTTTGCCAAATGAATGTAATGTCTAATCAGCGATTCAAAGTGGTATCTATTAAGATAGTAAGTGCCAATTCTTAGTTTCAGGTGAAAATCATCTATTTTTTTATAGTATTCTTCAGCTTCAGTGATATTTTGAACTACTACATCGTTATTAGAGTACAATTCAGTATCGTGGAGTATATCAGGGATTGTTACTAGAATTGCGACTCGTTCAAAAAGTGATCTAGGATTTTCGATTATCTCATTATTATTATCTCTTAACAAGTAGCGTGAAGCCAGGACCCTGAGAGAATTAATATCAAAGGATTTATCCACTTCGTCGAGGTCCTTCTTATTTAGAATTTTCTTCTTTTCATCTCTGATCTTGCGCCGTTCGTGTCTGTACAGGATGTAGGCCTTGGCGGTCTCTGAAAGTCCTTCCTCAATTAAAATCGATTCGACCATGTCCTGCACATCTTCAACACTAGGTGTTCGGTTGGTATCAAAAACAGATAATTGTTGATCCATTTTTAGTACAACTTTCTCTGATAATTTTTCGGCAAGCTTGTAATCTGCTTTACCTGCAGCCATTAATGCTTTGTAGATGGCATTAGAAATCTTTGAATTCTTAAACTCGACTAATCCTCTATCCCTCTTCCTAATTTGCGCTTTGGGTTTTGTGCTTTTATTCGAAGAATCATCAACCTCAGTAATTTCTTTTGCCATACCCCTTTATACAGCTATAGCTTAGCTTAAAAATATTATCTTACTAAAAAATAATATAATGAAGGTTTAAACTATTTGATTCAGTATGATTATATTGATAAATTAGTGGATCCGCAACTTTGACATACTTCAGATGTCATAGATATTTTTGCACCACATGAGCTGCAGACTTTGTTTCTGTATATTGGTCTGAAGAAATTGAAATCACGCGACTTGTCAATACAATCCATCAATTCACTATCCGTAAGATCGCTTACGTCAACATTAAGTGAAGTTCCACCATTCAGTAATCTATCGATTGAATTACTTGATTCTATAGTAGAATCAGGATTTGAAAGTAAATCCCTGCCACTTATAAGAAGACCTTGTGAATAAGATTTTATCAACATTTCATCACCAGCTTGACCATACATGTTTCCATATTTTTCCGAGTCTAGAGAAGCTAATCTTGTATTACTGTCATCTGTAATCATAGCAATCCTTACAGGGTCAGCTCCAGCTTGATTTCCTTGATCGGTAGCAACCTCAACAGCAGTATGTAATATCTTTTGAATTATTTCTTCTCCATCAAATTCATGTCCTAATATATTATATACAGACTCCCTTATACCAGTTAAATTAATCACGAGATTCATCTTGCTTAAATGCATCATTTGCGTTATGTTGGCCAATACAGGAAGCATTTCTCTTTGCATCATTTCTATAATGGAATTCTTTCTTGCTAGCAGAGCGGAAATAGCTGGTTTTATCATCAGGGCCAATCTGGCTCTGAAATAAGTTTCGTCTTTATTGGACTGATAAGCTAATCTGGGCAGATTTATTGCTAAAGACTGTAAGCTTATGACCGAACTAGATTTCTCATCGGCTAGAGTTTTTCCAATACCTGTATGACTTCTGAAATTCCTAGAAATGGACAAAATACCCCCATTTTTAACAATGTTGCATATCAGATCTGAATTTCTCTTCACTGAGTCGTGATCATTACCAACTAGAGACAACCCAATAGTGGGAGTAGGGGTATTATCTAAATATTTCACATAAGCACCCAAAATGGATCTGGTAATTGAACTGCCATCGAGTGGGATAGGAAAAGTAATTACCGGAAATCCTGACGACGAATATGATCTTGATATGGATGATGAAATAAATGCTCTAGAAAATATAGACTCTATATCTTCATTATTATTTTGAATCTTATTTGAAATAGAAGATATAAAATTGTCAAGTATTATCTCCCTTGAAGTTTCCCTACTTAAGACGGAAATCAATACAGGCAGAATTGCCGTAATATCGTCAAGTGTCCGAATTGGTTTAACTCTTGAAACATTCAAGTATTTTCCTTTAAAGTTTAGGCCATTTTCAATAATATTGCTAGTATCAATAAAAACAGTATCAGGCATCAAATTCCATAGTCCCGTGTTCGAAATATTTAGTTCTCCAGCAAGATGCATGTCCGTGATGTCTTTGGGTAACACGTTGAATAGCAGGTTTTCGGAAAATACAGCCATAGATGTTTCTGATAAAATCCCTTCTACTCCATTTTTGCTATAGATAGGATTGCTGAACATATCTGAGATATCGGACCCTGGAAGACCCAACCTTGCAAGTTTTGACCTAAATTCCTCATAGCCGTGTTCGATTAAAATCGAATTCACAGTTTCTCTAATAAGCGAGGATGTAAGATAGACCGTTTGAAATTTGTAAACTTTATTTTCAACTTCTTCTGTAATCTTATGCGCTTGTTCGAGAGGCATATTCGCCTCCCTAACTAATGATTGTGTTATCCTATTAGAATTAAATTCTTCAATAGAATGTCTAGATGTCCGTACGTACATTTTTCCACTTTCAATTATCGATCTCTCTTCAATCTGCCTTGCCAGACTGAGGACTAATTTTCCGAGATTAGTAATTGTATATCTTCTTTCTGCTTTATTTAATGCGACAAGAGATTGCCTCAATAGCTTCCTCAAATGGTAAGCAAATTTACCAGACTCTTTTTTAGATTTAAAACCAGCTAACGATTTTAATTCTGAATAAGTTAAAGGTCCCTTGGAATTTAAAATACGAAGTATATCTATCCTGTTAGGACTTGCCATAACAGAAAAAATCATCCTAACTCTTTTTGCTGCTTGTAAAATTCCACTAGGTTTAATTTCACTTTGACTTACAAGATCATGACTCGCCTCTATCTCCATCTCACCCGATATTCTCGTGAGATAATTTAAAATTGGGTCGTAAATAGTTATTGACTAACAGTACAAAACTATTTACCTACTACGCGTTAGAAAAGCAAATTTAGATCATAACTTCGTTTTCCTCTAATGGGGATTCGTATTCATTCCTGTTTTTCGTTACATTAATCGTAGCTGGTATGTCGGGTAACTTTTGTCTTGTCTCTTCTTCAACACTAAGTTCAACTTCACTTAAAATCTTTAGGGCATCTTCATCTATAGGCATTGTTATTTTTAAGTCAGGATTAACGTTGTAATTTAGTATTTCTGATGAGGCGTTCGTAACATCGTTCAACACCTCATGCGCCGTCGGTATTACCATTGAAATATCTTTTTCAATGTCCTTTATCAAATCTATTGTTGGATTTATAGTGTCCATTATGACTGCGAATTCACCTATTATAGTGGAACGTAGAGCTACAACTTCAAGTGACATGACCATGTTTTTTGTTGTATGCTGAATTCTATGTATATTTACAAGTTCATTAGCTAGTGCCTTGGCACGAACATTGTTACCCATTTTGATATTTTGTACAATTTGTTTTCTAAAATCTGTATCCATCATACCGAATTTCTTTGAGAGCTTGTTCAGCTTTGTAATCTGATTACTAATAACTTGGGCAGCATTAGATATATCATTTTGAAACTGTGTATGATGCTGCATCAGAAAAAATATAGTTCAGGATGAATGTAAGAATAATTGTCAGGGTATATCGACAAAAGTGTAACATAAAGCTAATCTAAAAAATTTCTAGTATATGATGAAATCCTGCACCATATGAAATGATCAAGGAAATAAGAAAAATTAGTCGTATGCAACTTCTTTGCTTAATAGAATAATGATTTTTAGGCACCTTGTTTTTCTAAAGTTAGTCCGTGCTTTGCATCATAACCTTTTACCTTGACAGTTGAGCCTATGGGTAGTTCAGCCGGAGTTTTGATTCCTGGTAGAAATCCCGAAGCTGAAATAGGAGCATCTTTTAATTTGAAAACTACCCATGCATATGAGTTGATATCGTCAAACCCTTCGGGAGCTACTGATTGAATAGTATGCGTTACTACTGTGCCAATACCAGGAAATTCAACGAATTCAAAATCACTTTTAGAGCATTCACTACAATAATACATTGTCTCAAGCATAATTTTTCCACAGTTTTTACACTTGCTGGCTAGAATTTTTCCACTGTTAGCTGTTTGAATAAAACTATCATGAGTACTAAGATTTTTTTCCAATTTGTTACACCAAAACTAGACTTTTTGAAAGATATGGACTGCTGCACTAGCGCCAGTGGCTCCAAAGTTGTGCGTTAAGGCTGTTTCAGCGTCTTTTACGGATCTGTCGCCAGCTGAACCAGTGAATTGTTCAAAAACTTCGACAACTTGTCCTACTCCTGTCGCGCCAATAGGATGACCTTTGGATTTTAGTCCTCCTGATGGATTAATTGGAATCTCCCCATTCCTATGAGTAATGCCTTCCCTTGCAGCAATTCCTCCCGTGCCCTTTTTAAAAAATCCTAAATCTTCAATGTCAATTATTTCTGCAATGGTAAAACAATCATGAACTTCTGCAAAATCAATGTCTTTTGGTGTGACTCCTGCCATCTTGTATGCTTGGTTCGCCGCAATTATTGTACTTGGGATCGTCGTGATATCCTCTCTAGCTTGTACCGCAGCAGGTGATCCACCTCTCCCTGAACCAATAACTTTTACATATTTGTTACCAACCTTCTTGGCAAATTCTTCAGTACACAAGATAACAGCTGATGCACCATCAGAAAATGGGCAACAATCATAGACCTTTAATGGAGATGCTACAACTGGTGAATTCAAAACATCGTCTACTGTTATAGCTTTTCTGATGTGTGCCTTTGGATTTAATAATCCATTTTCATGATTTTTTACAGCAACATACGCCAGATCCTCTTCTGTCGCTTTGTATTTAGTCAGATAAGCTCTGGCAATAGAAGCGAACAGTCCCGGAAACGAAGCACCATTTCCACCTTCAAAAAAGAAGTCAGAACAATATGAAAAGAGTGTGGTACTCAAACTAGTTCCCGTATGAGTTATTTTTTCTACGCCAACGGCCAATACACAATCATAAAAGCCTGCAGCAACATTTGCATAAGCCTCTCTAAACATTACGGAACCCGAACCGCAAGCAGATTCG
>VBPR01000066.1 GCA_005877345.1 Nitrososphaerota archaeon | reverse complement strand
GATTTAGTAATCAACAACTGGAATAGTGTAACATACTATGAGCTTGTACAGAAGATTTCTCTCTTAGTAGGTAAGAGACTCCTTTGGACTGTTGAAGAATGGAGTATGCTTACTGATTATCATAGAGAGCTTCTAATGGCTGTAGCTTCAAAGGTTCAGACTGATAGGAAGTTTGAGAGAATGGTATCTGCTCAAGGAATGCCTGTTACCATTAGCATCCAAGACTGTGATCTTGTTCTGCTTATTGCTATTCAACCTTTCAAGTTCAGAAAGTTGATGCGAGAATCTGAGAACTGGAACAGTCTTGCTAATGATAGATTCATCAAGCTGATGCTGATTAATCCTCTACAGAAGGATACTAAGAAGATTCCACCACATTTCTCTCTTCCCTTATTGACTCAACCTTTACCACACTTTACACCTAACAGAGACATCATGGAATTACTTGAGCAACACTTAACTCGAAGCAGAGCAGAGTTAGCTACTATCAGATATATGAATGCTTGGTGTTCTCTCAATGGTGGAGTACAGTTCACAGAAGCAGATGGTCTTGCTTTCAAAGTCCTCTATGGCCCATATCTTGAATTGTACAACATGATGATATTGTCAAGTGACCCTGATAGAGAAGAATCCTTCCATACTGGGCCATTTCGCATAATTGAATACTTCACAAACAGATGGAATGATGAAGTAACAATCTATGACATGGAGAAGCACTTTCATATGTCTTCTGAAGAGCTTCGAGATGTATCTCAATCCTCACTCTATAGACATCTCCGTCTTTTGAAAGGGAAAGGAATTATTCGGAATAACTCTCCTACTTGGTCTCTTGCTCCTAAATACAGAGACTACTTCGAGAGATACAAGGAGAACTGGAGTTGAAACAGCTAATCATTAGAATCCCTATCTTCGGAAGAACCTTAGCACTTCAACTGAGAACTTGGATAGCTAAGATTTCAACTCATTATGGAGTAACAAATCAGACTCCAGATGGTTACTTCATTCCTATGTGGGACTTTGCTGAGGATAGAGACCTTGATATTATTATGCAATCTTTGTCAAAGGTTCAAGATGAATATGGACTCTCTACTATCTACGTCTTTCAGACTTATCCTACTGAATCTTATAGAGCAGTATGCTTTGACAAATTTGATTTTGCAAAGTGTGTAGGAATCATCTGTATGACTGATAATGTTGATTTCAATTATCTCCGTTTCATTTGGATTAGGAAGAGATTTGTTCTTCGTCTAAGCAACAAGATTGATAGAGAAGAGAGACTTGTAGGAGTCCTTCCTTCATTCAAAGAGAAGTATGAGAAGTCTCTTGATCATCAAGCTGTATTCTCCAAGTTCTACAGTGGGATTCCTAAGCCTACTGTTGACAAGGTTCGAGTCACACTATCAAAGTATGAGAGTTTCCGCTAATGTCAAGAGAAAGAGTACCATCTGAACCACCAAGAAGTCCTTGTTACTGTGAAAAGTGTTCTTGTATCTATAGAGAAGATTGTCTTCATTTATGTTGTTTAGGAGATTCAGAAAATGAGCTTTGATCAGAGTCACTACTTCTTTGTGCTTCATCAGATAGAGATAGACCTTGACATCTTTCATGATGAACTACTTGAAGCTGACAAGAGCAAGCTCGATTATTGGATTGAAGAATGGTTCAAGAGAAGAGGAAATGTTACAGGTAATCAGAGGAAAGTATCTGCTGACTTCAAACAGGGAGTCTTCAACTGGAAGGAAGTCGAAAGAGAGTTAGAAGAATCATGAGGTCTCTCATTCTTCTCTCAGTCATTCTTACAGCTACATTTGCAGCAGGCTCTATAGATATTCTGTTTCCTGATGTTGTTCCAATAAGACCCTACACTTACTTCTCCATTGGACTCATCAACTTCAACAATACAAGTCAACAGTTTTCAACCTATCTCTTTCAACTTCTTCTACTGTTAACTGTATCTCTTCTTCTGATTCATTTCAACATACCTCTTCCTCTAATTCCTCTTGGCCATAGAAGTGGACAGTTCAGAAGAGGTAAGCGGATTCAATATACTGCAAAGTCATCACTTCAATTTTCACAGTTCAACAAGACTCTTGTAAAGAAAATTAAGGAGACTCCAAAGGGGAAAGTAGCAGAGAGTAGACTTGACAGAGTAGTCAATGAAGGTAAGGCTCGTTTCAAGACAAGAAAGCCTACTCAAGTTGATGAATATGAGAGACTGATAGAGGAAGCTAAGAAGAGAGATGAATCAGAATGACTTCAGAGAGTAGAGAATTTGATATAGACAGAATGAAGAGTGTAACTAATCCACATCAAAAAGCTTCATTGAGACGTACACTCAAAAAATCTTGTTCTAAGTGTAAGAAGAATCTTGAAGAAGTTGGTGGAACTGCTTTCAGGACAAGTAGTGGAACTTGGTATTGCAACAACTGTAGTCCAATGAGAAGATTTGACAATGAATCAAAGTAGTATCATCTCCAAGTTCATTGAGAAGTGTGGAGAACTTGACCCCAAGACTCAGTACCACTATGCTGAAGGTTCTAAGCTTCGAAGATATGGCCTTACTACTGAACCAGGAGTAGTACTCCAATTCTGGAGAGAGAGATTCTTCAGAGACCATCAGAAGTATCCTAACATCAAAGTCTCTGCTCCTTCTGAAGTGTTACCAAGGATTCATCAAGAGTATGACAAGTGGTTCTATGAGTTTGATGAGAAAGACCTTCTTCAAGCTATGAGATTCCTTCAGAACTCTCCTTTCTCAAAGATTCAAGTAGTACATTCTCCAGAACCCTTACCTATGATATTCTCCCGTAAAGATGTTGATGTTGCTATTCTACTTGCTCCTATGATGTTAGAGCTTCCCAAAGTCGAAGACCAAGCTATTCAGAAGCAGCACTTCAAAGGTAATCCTTGGAGAGATGGAAAACCAAGCTATTATTGGACTCAACAACTTCCTAACTCTACCTTCTGGATTGTGGAGTTTCCCACCTTCTCCAATACTTCAGTTAGTGGATTCATGTATGGCTATCCCATTGGTAGGATGGTGAAGTGTAGAAACTGTCATACAGAGATGACAATCCAAGATTGGACTACTAAGCTTACCACTATGAACCATCCTGAGTGTCAATGTAGCTGTGATACTTATGATGACTTTTGCGGATGCAGAAGGAGAAGAGAGATGGCCCAGTTTGACAGAATCCGGAGACAATCAACTATTCGTAAACACTTTATGAGAAACCATTGGGACATGGCTTAGATGCTTGGAAGTAGACCATTTCACAAAGTCACATTCCCTGATGGCAAAGTGATGTATGTCTGTGATCTATGTGGTGGATGGTATACCAATGAAAAGCAAGCTTCAAAGATTCACTTCTGCAAGTCGAGACCCAAATGAGCAGAAACAAGTCCTTCTGCAATCAATGTTCAGAGACTACAATTCATGAATACGAATATCAGAGATATGAAGGTGGAGCCTTGATTACTGTTACCTGTTTAAAGTGTGGTCATTCAACAGAGAGCTTCAGGAAGTACAAAGAATGAGAGGAGCTTTAGCTTTAGCAGGATATTGGAATGGAGCAAAAGATTCTACTGCTACACCTGAATGGTTATACAATCAGCTTGATTCAGAATTTCATTTTGACTTTGATCCATGTCCTTTGAATCCTAAATTCGACGGTTTAGCTTTATCTTGGGGTCTCCGTAACTATGTCAATCCACCTTACTCAGATAAAGCTCCTTGGATTAGAAAGTCTCTCATTGAACATATTCAAGGAAAGACTATAGTGATGCTTCTTCCTGTAGATACTTCAGCAAGATGGTTTCAGAGATGGATTCATCCTTATGCTTCTCAAATCAGATTCTTGAATCAGAGACTTATCTTTCCACCAAACAAACATCATGCAGCATACGCCTCAATGATTGTAGTCTATGATCATGTTAATTACTCAGAGAAGTACATCACTTGGAATAGAAAACTATGAGAGAATGTCCACAGTGTCATTATGTTGACCCACCTTACTGGAGAAACAGATTGTTCGACTATGAAGTTGACATCTGTAAGCTCCAAGATGTTTATGGAATTGACTTCGAGCTTTACCTACAGCTTATTACCAATAAGAGAGGTTCTACAATTACTAAGGGTCAATATTGCTACAGATTGACAAGAACTGATTGGGTTTATCGTATTTGGGAGCCACTCTTCAAGGTTAGAGGATGGAGTCCTCAGAAGTATTATGATGGTTCAGGCAGCAAGGCTTCTACTCTTCGTAAGATGAACCTTCGAGCATATCAATCAAAGCAAGCCTACACTTCACAGATATGACTCTCTCTCTTCTTCAAAAGCTTGAAGCTTTAGGATTCCAGAACTTCTTCACATACAGAATAGGCCCATGCTTCCAGTGTGAAGAGACCATTCAAACCTTCTATAATATCGAGTTAAGGAGATGGTACTGTGAGAAGTGTTGGTATGACACAGACTTTATTACCGAGCTTCAACTAAGTGAGTTCGGAAAAACAATGGCTCAAGTTAGTTATGAGCAAATCCTTGCAAGACTGAATGCTGTTGAAGCAGAGAACCGCAAACTCAAAGCATCTCGTGAAGACAATGTTTTCGTGGGAACCACTGACAATCTGACATTGAAACACAGAGCACTCAACCCAAGAGCATGGGGAGTCCCTACCAAGAACCAAGAAGGCAAAGCGTTTTTCAGATGCAGCGACTTTCCCTTCACATTTGACATTGCTCCAGATCGTAAATCTGTCAGAGTCTATACTGCCATCCCTGCATCTCCTGATGAAATATCTCTCTTCGAGCAACGTTTCATCAACCAACAGATTGTAGTTGCTAAGCGAAGACAATCCAAGGAAGATGCTGAAGCATCAGGAGCTACTACACAGGCCTTCTCTGCTCCACCTTCTGCTACTCCAATGCCAGTTGCTACTACACCTGTTTCATCTACTCGAAGCTTCTCTCAACTGAATGATGCAGAGAAGAAAATGTACATTGACAAGGCTCAATCTCTCATGTCTATTCCAGGTCTCTTCAAATCTCTCCAAGAAGCTCTACAGTCTGTCTTGCAACCCGCAAACATCTCTCTCCCTTAGTTGGTAACATGATGCTAAAGTCAGAGTCTAAGGCTTGTGAATTGCTATTCACCTGTAGATTCCAGCAGAAGAAATGCCCGATTGCTCTGTTAGCTGAATCCTCTGTTACCACTAACCCTTTTTCTGAGTTACACTATGCTTATATCTGTACATCCCCCTATCTATTGTAGTCACAAGAAAGGAGCACAGAGACCTTGACAACTACAACTGAAACAGAGAAACCCTTGGAAATTGACATAGCAATCCCAAAGAAACAACTTGAGCTTTGGCTTGTGCTTCTAAAGCAACATCATAACATTCAGATCATCAAAGAGATTAGGGAGTATCTAAAATGACTGACAAACTCCTTGACCAATACTACAAGCTTAGATTCGAGCTTGACCTGTTCTATACAAATGCTCCTATCAGATTCAGAGATGCAGACTCTTGGGTGTTCATCAAATGATGACTCCTAAGCCTTCAGTAGAACAAGGAAGGGCCATTGATGACTACTATGATGCTCGAAAGGTCGAATCCAAATGAGCTATGCAATAAAAGTAGAATATTCAAGAGAACAATACTTCATAAACTACAATCATGAATGTATGGATTGTAGATATGATTTGACTCATAATCAAAAAATGCTAAGGTGTTACCATCCTAATGCAAAGCTTGTTCCTGAGGATTTGAGATAGATGAAATTCCTTACTCTTCTAAAACTTAAGCTTCAAGGTCTCACCTGGAAGAAGGATGGTATCCGTGTTGTTGTCACTAAGCAAGCCTTAGAGTCCATCAGGAGCTACAAGAAATGACAAGTAAGACACAGCTTCGAGACAACAAGAAAGAGAAGAATACAAAGTTCATGCAGACAATGACTGTTCAACAATGGGATGTTATTGCTAAGCTTGCTGAAGAATACTCTATGACAGTCCAAGAGTACATTCGTTTCATTATCATTCCAAAGTATGTTAGAGCTTCTCCTAATCCTATCAAATATTCAGAGAGGGTTAGAAAGGGATGGGAGACTCGAAGACTTAACAAGAAGAATGCTGATCATGCTGAAAGCTCTTATATTCCACCACCACCTTGGGAGACTCAATCCGAGCCTAAAGATGGAGACCAATCTTGATACCATCTCAAGAGCCTTCATATCCTTGTCCTAAGTGTGGCACACACTTTCCCTTGTCTCAGATGAATGCTCACTATGTAACTTGTCAAGG
>VBPR01000065.1:7039-9900 GCA_005877345.1 Nitrososphaerota archaeon | reverse complement strand
TTTTCCTTTAAATCTTTACTATGCTTATGGAATTCGCAATAGCTTTGGATTAGATTTTGATCCTATTACAGGAAATTTATGGGATACCGAAAATGGTCCTTTTTTTGGTGATGAAATAAATCTAGTAAAACCTGGATTCAATAGTGGCTGGGCCAAGATTCAGGGTGTATGGCCAATTGCTAACTATAACCTGCTAGTTAAAGATCTACCGGAAGGATATTACTTTCCAAAAGTTAATTTAACAATTAATGAGGATACCTTATTTGATTTTAATGGAAATGGAAAGTATAGCCCACCCAAATTTATTTGGAATGATTCCATAGGAGTTACCGCGATTAAATTTTTAAACTCAGACAAATTGGGTAATGAATATAAGAACGATATGTTTGTAGGAACGATCGGTAAAGGTTTTTTATATCATTTTGATTTAAACAAGGAGAGAAATGGACTTCTACTCGGAGACGAACTTAAAGACAATGTTGCATTTAACAAAAAGCAACTGAAGGACTATATGTTTGGTAGTGGTTTCTATGGAATTACCGATCTTGAAGTTAGCCCAGATGGCTTTCTTTACGTCGTTTCTATAAGTGACGGAAAAATTTGGAGAATAGTGCCGTCAGAACCAAAAAACTCATAATTTATGCCAAGATTATGAGATGGTTTGACTAAGATTCCAATCACCTAGATATATAGCATCAATGTCGAACTATTTTCTTATTTCTCCATGTTCAGAGTCTAAATATCTTAAATCCCAGGATTGAAAGTCCAACTAAACCGGTAATCGTTAGCACGGAACTAACATTATAATTTCTTTAGGCACTATAGTCCCAACCAATGGTTGAGTAGGAGGAGGCATTTGACCCGGCGTTAATCTTTGAACAAAAAGATAGGAGCACTAGGTAGATTGAAACAGGTCGAAACTTGTAATTATGCTATTTGAGTGGCTTAAATACTTCTACACGTTGATTTCCCCTGTCAACTACATATACATTGCCTGAAGAATCGATATTTACATGTTCTGGCCGAAATAGTTTACCGTCACAGTCGTGATAATCCGCCATTTTTGCTGGAAAAACTTTCAACTGATCTAAAATTTCGCACGGCCCGCTGCCAATACTTGTAATAAAATTGCCATTCGTGTCGAACACCTGGACGCGAGGATTCTTTGATCCATCAACTATGTATACGCGATCCTTTGAGTCTATTCTAAGATGTTCCTCAGGAACGGAAAATTGACCTTCACCTGTGCCCTTCGAACCCCATTTGGCTAGAAACTTACCATTCTTATCAAATATTTGAACTCCCGGTCTGTCTAAATCGTCAACGTATACTCTTCCTTGGGAGTCGAAACCAATAGAGTGTGGACGGTTGAATTGCCCATCTGCAGTACCGTTGGAACCCCATTGAGTAATAAAATTAAAGTTCTTATCGAATCTTTCCACACGGCTGTTGTACGTATCTGTGACATATATGTCACCCGTGTGTGGTTCAATCCTTGCCTCCTCTGGCCTATGAAATTGACCGTTACCTTTACCATCAGTGCCATACTTCGCTAGAAAAGTACCATTGCTGTCAAATTTTTGAATTCTACTATTTTCTCTATCGGTTATATAGATATTGCCTGAAGAATCGAAACTAATGCTATAGGGAATATTAAACTCTCCATCTCCAGTACCTCCTTTACCCCATTGCATAAGATATTTACCATCATGAGTAAACTTTTGAATATTATTAAGGTCTCTATCAGTTACATATACGTTACCCTGAGAATCAAATCCGACGTCATGCGGACGTACGAACTGACCGTTACCCAACCCTAGTGAACCCCATTTGAAGGCAAATGAATAGCGTTCTTGGGGTTTCGCATTAGCTACCGACGAATTATTGCCCACAGTGATCGAATATGCCAAAATTAAAATCAATAACAAGATAATACTTTTTTTGACATAGCAAACATTTTTGCGTGTTTTATTCAATCCGCCACTTACTATTATATAAATTTGCCTGAGGCGTGACCGATTGATTTGAGCCTTTTCCAACCGTGTAGACCTACAGAATCAGTTGGAGGCTTAGAATTATTTTGTCGTAATAATTTATACTTAATGATAAAAATTATACAATATTATAAAATTATAATATTAATCTTAACCTTGATCCAGATTCAGGTCGCTCGATTAACGTAAATTTTATTAATTACCTTACGGAGAGTTGGAATTGTGGTGGTAGTCATTATCAGAGGCACTCAAAGGTACGTGGAAATCAGAAATCCTAGTTTATTATTTATCTCGCCTGAACAAATTTGAATATTTCATTTTTGCTTCTATCAGTAACATACACATTATCTGCGGAATCAAGTTCTATGTCTTCTAATTTTGAAAATTCAGGATTAGTCCACCCAGTTATGAATCTCCCACTGCTATCAAATTTTTGAATCCGTGAATTAGTCTGGTCAACGGTATAAACATTTCCTGAAGAATCAACATCTATCCCAAGTAACAGACCAAATTGTCCATCTGCTGTTCCGTGTGATCCCCATTTAGTTATGAAGGTACCATTATTAGTAAACTTTTGTACTCTATTATTCTTCATATCTGACACATAAATATTCCCAAGTTTATCAATGGTACTGCTATGAGGTTCATTAAATTGTCCATCTACTGTTCCGTATGATCCCCATTTTGTTATGAAGGTACCATTACTAGTAAACTTTTGTACTCGATCGTTAAACCTGTCTGTAATATATAGATTATTCAGAGAGTCTGCTAGTACGCCGTGTGCATGGGATGAAAATTGTCCATCTGCTGTTCCGTGCGATCCCCATTTAGTTATGAAGGTACCATTATTAGTAAACTTTTGTATAC
>VBPR01000065.1:602-6936 GCA_005877345.1 Nitrososphaerota archaeon | reverse complement strand
CGATCATTAGAATTATCTGTGACATACATATTGCCTAGGGAATCAAAGGCAATGCTGTGTGGTACGTTAAATTCTCCAGTGGCTTTTCCCTCATGGCCTAATTTTGCCTCTAGAATATAGACTGTTCCTGAATCGGCGACAACGAAGGGGTCAATATAAAATACTAAGAATGCAAAAGATAAGCAAAAAAATATTAGTATTATGATCAAATTCAGATATCACTTTCTTGGGATACGTTGACAGCTGATAAGGTAATCATCTCCTAAAATTTAACTCAATGATCCTTTAAAGCCTACTAGAGAATTCTTCTGCCAACCTAATGCCAACCCAATTCTTGGTTGTCTATCAGGAACGGAGAAATATGGAGAATAGTGCCGCCAGAACCAAAAGACTCATAACTTATGCCAAGATTCCTAGAGATGGTTTGACTAGAATTCAAATCATCTAGATATTTAGCATCAATGTCGAACTATTTTCTTATTTCTCCGTGTTCAGACTCTTTAAATATCCTAAATCCCAGGATTGAAAGTCCAACTAAACCAGTAATCGTTAGCACAGAACCTAACATTATAATTTCTTTTGGTACTATAGTGCCAGCCAATGGTTGAGTGGGAGGAGCCATTTGATTCAGCGTTAGTCTTGGAAAAAAAAAGGTAGGATATATCAAGATAAAAATGCCCGCGAATAGTAATATTACGAGTATAATTAAGGAAATGGTAAACCTATTCATCTATTTGATAGAAATAACTTCTATAGGTTATATTAAACTTATTTCTATAAATGTTCCCAGATTATTTTACGTCTTAGATTCCTCCTAATTGTATTTTATACAGATTAAATTTCAGATACTACAGATTATGTAATTTAGCTTATTTAGCGCAACTATCATCTCATTTTTACTTTATGAGGTTTGAAGGAATTTGATCTAGCTGAAACTAATTTAATATATTCAACGATGCAATTTCATTAGTTTACGTAATACCGATAAAAATTATACCTCTCTACTCACTTGCCTAAATTTATGCTAGGGACGTATTCGCGTCTATTAAAGACATAGAAGGAAAGATGAAAACATTAATAAAGATTTTAAAGTATGCAATCATCTAGGAAAGAATTGAATCCAAAACTTCTCATTGGGTTACCACTATTGATATCAATTATACTTTTTAACACTTCATTTCAGTCGAAATACTATATTCAGGGAGCTATCAACGAACAGTTTGAACCCAAGGCTATCGAAGGTCTTCCAACTGTTAATGATAATAAACTTAAAGTAGAAATGGTCTTTAAAGGACTTCAGTTCCCTACTAGTATGGAGTTTCTAGGTCCAGATGACGTCTTAGTGACAGAAAAAAATAATGGTACCGTGCAGAGAATAACTAATTGGAAAATGCAACCCGATCCAGTACTCGATGTTAATGTGGCCACTCGTGCAGAACGTGGAATGTTGGGAATAGCCATTGCAAAAAATCAGCCCGAAAACGCTAACGGACATAACAGTACTGACGTATTCCTTTATTATACAAGATCAAGTGGAACAAACGATACCAACGGTGTGAGAGGTGAAAAATCAGGAGGCAATGCCTTATATCGTTACGAATTAGTAGACTCTAAATTATCAAATCCCCATTTGCTTCTTGATTTATCTCCCAGAAAGCACCCCTCTCATAATGGAGGTGCTATTATTATTGGTAAGGACAAAAATCTATACATACCAGTGGGCGATGGGGATGGGGATACCACGGAAGCTCAAAATTTTATTGGCGGGGGACCACCGAATGGTACTGGAGGAGTCCTTACAATGAGCCAAGACGGCTCCTCTGTGCAAAATATCATAGGTAATTCAGGAATCCTCAGCAAATATTATGCATATGGTGTCCGAAATAGCTTTGGCTTAGATTTTGATCCTCTAAGTGGTAAGCTATGGGATACTGAAAACGGGAATAAATCTGGAGATGAAATTAATCTTGTTCAGCCAGGTTTCAATAGCGGGTGGAGAATGATCCAAGGCAAGGCACCCCTAGATTTTAATTATTCACAGTTAGTAAATTTTGGCGGGAAAGGAAAATATAGTGACCCAGAATTTTCCTGGACTGAAACAGTTGGTCCTACAAAAATAAAATTTTTAAACTCTGACAAGTTGGGCAAATCATACGAGAACGATATGTTCGTATCAGACATAAAGAACGGGAGAATCTATCACTTCGATTTAAATGATAGGAGAGACAGCTTAGTGCTTTCTGGTAATCTTACAGACAGGGTTGCTGATACTGACCCGGAGTTGAATGATATCATATTTGGTTCAGGATTTGAGGGAATAACTGACATGGATGTAGGCCCGGATGGATATCTATACGTTCTGTCCTTTGGGAATGGTGCAATTTATAAAATATCTCCAAAATAGTTTTATAAATTATAAATTATGTAAATGATGGTATGGACGTATTAAAAGTAAAAATAAAAACGTAACATCGAATATAAAATTTTGCTAATTATTAGTGTTACTTGAGCAGTGATTTAGTCAACGGACTATTAAATAAGAAATAAAACCGGTTAACGGTACTTTGATAAAAGGATCCTTCGAATCCTTATTTTTTATTGAGCTAAATATCGTCTTACAGAAAAGATTCTGATAATCAACTGCTGTTGAATTTAATAATTTGCTTTTAATTCCAGTATCCTCGGTCCGTATTGCTTAGTGGAAAGTAATTTTGTAAAATCATTCAATTCAAGGTGTGGATCGTCGTACTTTACTACTACTTTCATGTCTTGTAACAATTTCTGGTATGACGCAATGATATCGTAATTATCCAATGTATTAAATAAAAGACTTTGATCATTGAACTTTATCGTCTTTATTGGTATTTTTTTACAGTCATCACTTTCATCTTTTTTACCATACATAACTAAATCAGTTATTGCCCCATTCTTATTTTCAGTACTTCGGAGGGAAGTTATGTTGACATATCTTGCAGTAGTGTTTTTCATATCTATTCTTTCGGGATTTTTAGCAACTCTGCTTCCGTTAACCGGAAATACGTTAATATTTTGTAAATCATAATATTCAAAAGGTTTTATGACAAGCGGTGGATGATTCTTAAAATCTGTTTTGTACCATTCGATATCAAGATAACATATTTTTCTAAGAGTACTCATAGCTAATACAAAGGATGAGAATTTATTTTGAATTTCATCAAACACGTCGGGATCCTTAATGTTTTGCAGTATCAATGTTTTGTTGGTCTCAATTTTTCTTGGTCCTATATCCATTTGTGTGTCAAAAGCATAGTTCATTTTATAGATGTACTTGAATATCCACGAATATTCTGTAGGTGCAATTACAGTAATTTTTTCATTAATTTTATCATCATCCAGACCGTCAGCTCTATCTGAATAGTCTAGTCCTTGATATATTGCATTTATAGCTGTTGATTCGAGATTCTGATTAATTAGAATAAATGTGTTGAAAAATCCAATTGCACTGATAGTTGTACAAATTATTATTATAAACGTAGATTCCTTGATTTTGTTAGATTTTAGTTTCTGAGCTATTTCTATAACAAACTTCGAAGCAGCTATACACAATGGAGGGAGGAGTATAGCCGCATGCAATAAATGAAACCACCCATGAATAAATACAAATATTAAGAAAGGAACAATCCACAAAACTACTATCCAATTTTTCCTCAGGAATGAATATACTAATCCCGCAAATCCTAAAAAGAATAACAATAAATCATTATTGTAGAAAATTTCTAATATTTGGGATCTGCGTTCCTCTTTGTCCAATTGATTAAGTATACCTTTTTTAAATAAATCAAATTCACCAACAGAAACAGCGTAAAGTGGCCAAATGGAAGGAATTAAGAAAATAGGTATCAGCAAAACAGCGGTTACTTTTAACGCACATCCGGTTTTTAGATGATTCGAATTCTTATAAATCAAATAGCCTACTAACGGAACCATTGTAACAAATGGGATTTTGGTTAACATGGCTAAACCAAGAAAGGCTCCTGACAATAATATCAGAAAATAATGTTTGTTAATACTTGACGCCTTATTCCAAGTTACCAATGAAAGGGAGATCAATATCGACGTAAGTAAGAATGGTAATGCAATTGTATCTAATGTGATCATTCGCATTAAAAATGTCAAAGGTGTCACTGCAAACAAAATTGACGCAAAAAGTGCTATACGTATGTTGTAAGCGCGCTGACATATTTTAAAGAGAAGAAAAGTATCGATTATTGCAAATAATCCCATTATCATTCTAGGAAATGCCATAGCCAGCTCAATCGAAGATGTAGTTTGTTCTGTAACAAAATTTGGAAATCCTGTTAGCTTTAACAAAGATCCAAGTAATATTTGTCCAAAAAAAGGGTTATTGTACGCGTTCGCATAATAACCAGTTTTCTCAAGAATACCAGTCCCATTTAAGACAACAAACATTCTACGTAAATAAGTACCCTCATCTGCATGATAAAGTGGAAACTCATGAAGGTTCCATAAATGAGTAAAACCTGTTAAAAATAAAGGAATCAACATCAAAACAATTTGATTTCTTATCAAAATTAATTACTGGAAGCCTCTAGAGTTATATATGTATTAACATTCTAACTATACGAAAGTATACATATCATATTAAATTAAAAACAAAAAACGAAAGAAAGTTAAGTCGATGATATTTAATTGATAATCCGAAATCATTGCTCGACGTATTTTGTGAATAATTGGTTGTATGAACTAGTTATTATATAGTTACTGTAAACAATATCATTCGCTACTGATAATATCTTTCAATCATTGCAAACATTGCAAGTCGATGTGTTTAATATGACATAAATAGAATGAAGAAAGATAAGCTCATAAATCATACTATTTCTCTTTTTTAGCTCAAAAAAGAGCAGTTTGAGGATGACATTTTATTCACGCCTAGGAGTGAGTCTGGAATTAGTTGAAAATATAGTATTGTTATACATGCGTAATTCTCTCTAACTGACAATAGCGCAAACAAAATGCGAGAGTAATCAGAAATCGTAATCGCTCAAGAATTCCTAGATATTACACATAGGAGCATTGAACATGATTTCTATCACAATGATATTGTATTGCATTAGATATGATATATTATGTTGGGTCCTATAAGATTGTCAACTTGGTTACTTCATAAATTTCATCGAAATGGTTTGACCAAAAATGTTAAGCGGATGCTAACGGCTTAGTAAGTAATTTAGGATCCTTATTCTCAATTTGTATTAAACGCCTAATAGTAAGATCGAAATTGATGGATGTGTAATTATTGTTAAAGCCAGCGCTAAGTTTTATTGGATAATCCAAGCAATGTACTATTCATCCATATCAAATGGACTAAAAGTAGCAACACTCTGTTTTTACAATATTGATTGATAATAGGTGCGAGTAAATATATGAATGTAGGATATTTTAGTATTATGTCTGGGAAAATTAATTTCGAAAAATAGCACAATGTTAAAATAGTTTGTGTCAAAATCAATTTAATCAATATTAAATAAAGATGGAGTCAATGAAGTAGACTTATGCGATTATTACTTGTATCAATGTCATATGTATTAATAATTGTGCTTTCAATGATAACTCAATCGGGCCATGCATTATACTTCGGTAATGATATGACCGTTACTAATCATACTGAGCTACCATCTAGTTCTTTAACTTCAAGCCCTAAACAACTAGCTGCAACAGAAAAAGGTGACGTGTACGTGGTGTGGGTGGATAATAACAGTATTTACATTACTTCCAGTCGCGATGATCAAAAGAAATTTGGGTCCAAAATCATATTAAGCCAAGTTAACAAACTTTGGTTGTCACCACAAGTATTTGCAACAGAAAAAGGTGACGTGTACGTGGTGTGGGTGGACATAGACAACAAAACAGGAGGTAGCAACATAGAATTTATTAGCAGTAATGATAGTGGAAAAACCTTTGGTCCTCAAAAGGAGCTAAGAACCGGCATGTCGATATCTTATTTTCCACAATTAGCTGCAACAGAAAAAGGTGACGTGTACGTGGTGTGGGTGGACAAAAATAACAAAACAGGAGACACGGATGTAATTTTTAGGAGCAGCAATGATAGTGGAATGAATTTTGATGATAGGAAAAAGCTAACAGGTACGAAACCTATCTCTTTTTCTCCACAATTAGCTGCAACAGAAAAAGGTGACGTGTACGTGGTGTGGGTGGACAAAAATAACAAAACAGGAGACACGGATATAACATTTAGGAGCAGCAATGATAGTGGAATGAATTTTGATGATAGGAAAAAGCTGAGAAGGAGTGAAAGTCTCTTATCTTTTTC
>VBPR01000065.1:0-595 GCA_005877345.1 Nitrososphaerota archaeon | reverse complement strand
GATAAAGGTGACGTGTACGTGGTGTGGGTGGACAAAAATACCACAACTGGAGACAGTGATATAACATTTAGAAGGAGCAGTAATAGTGGAAATGTTTTTGAAAGGGTAATTAATTTAAACAAAGGCGAAAATAAATTGTCCAACTCTTCGTTACCTCAAGTGGCTACTACACAGAAGGACAGTGTATATGTAGTCTGGTTGGACAATCAAATAAAATTTAAGGAAATTTTAGTTAAGGATGCACTTGTTGGCAACACAATATCTCTAAGTAACAAAACGACATCCTCGTTATCTCCTCAATTAACTGTAATAAAAAATGGGAACATATTTGTGATTTGGGGTGACAAAAATAATAACACTATAGATAACTCGTTACACTTTAAGAGAATAAGCGGAGACTACTTTGATCGAAATTCGTAGGTTCTTGTAGTGTTTTTTTAGTCAAAAGCACTAGGAGAGGATTGAATTATTCTTTTTGGTTTTGATAATTTTAATCATAAAAATTTAGCCTACCTTTCCGTATATAGGTGAACCGCCGAAATGTTCTTTCACCATTTTATTTTCCATCTCCATGGTTATAGTATTGAGATTAAAA
>VBPR01000053.1 GCA_005877345.1 Nitrososphaerota archaeon | reverse complement strand
AATAGCTGTTGTGACATATTGTATACTATAGCACACTATTGATATATACTTTACTATAGTAGACTATTTAAATCAAAGGCCATTGATTGTATCCTGTGGCACAACTAAAATTTGTTGGAAGGATAAGTAGTCAGGGTAAGAACTTAATTATATGGATTCCAAAAGAGTTTCACAAAGACGCGAAACCAATAAAGGGAAAACAAGTTAAGATTATTATTGACGATAATATCTATTGAGTGTTGAATAATTGTTAACAAAGTAAGCAACTGATATAAAGCTCGTCACATCATTCTAGACTCCCAATGGATGTAGAAACCGACGCGGAATACACGAGGAAAATGATAGATGGTTTGATAAAAATACAAGATGATATTTTAAAGATTCCAAATCTATCAATCAAGCAAAAAGATGATATAGACAGACTAGGAGAAGAGCTGGATTTTTTGAGTTTACAAACTGATGATATGAAGATTAAACTGGCATTAGTGGATATGATGAATAGAATGAATTGAGAACTTAATAATAATCTAGATAGAAATTGAAACTATATGTCGGATGCTCGGGTTGGAGCTATACTTCTTGGCAGGGTGTATTCTATCCATCCAAATTAGAAAATAAACTATGGTTATCTTACTATTCTCAGGTATTCAACTATGTGGAAATCGACTCCACGTTTTACAGGATTCCAAATCAATTTATGGTTAAAAACTGGGCTAGAAAAACGCCTAAAGATTTTAGATTCACTGCCAAATTTCCCAAAGTAATAACGCATGACAAAAAATTCCAAAACGTAGGAAAAGAACTATCAATATTTTATGATGCGATGAAACCTCTAAAGGAAAAGCTACTTGCACTATTAATACAATTTCCGCCCTACGTTAAAATTATAGAAGGATTGGATTGCTTAAGACAGTACGACTTTTTCTTTGATGATAGTTTTAGATATGCAGTAGAAGTAAGACATCCGTCATGGTTTTCGGATTTAGCTTACACCTTTTTTATAAACAATAATATTTGCATGGTTTGGAATCAACTGGATAAAATACAGTCTCCACCAATAGTAACCTCTGACCTTGTATATCTTAGATTAATTGGGGATAGAAGTATTAAGGAAAATGAGTTTGGAAGGATACAAATGGATAGAGAAAAAGAAATGGAATATTGGTCAGATAAATTTGGAGCAATTGAAGAAAATGAGGAAGATGTAAAGACAGGTATTGTCGCTGCCAATAACCATTATGCTGGATTTGGAGCCGCAACTGCCAATATGTTTAGAGTGATGAGAGGACTGGAACCTGTAGAATGGGGAATGCAAAACGAGTTAGCTTATGATACTGAACTGCAATTTCCTGATGACGAAGCTAGCTACCACAACCCTAAACAAAAGACCTTGTTAGATTATTCTAGCACCGAATAAACTGTACAATTAAATGGTTCAAGGAACAGTAACTCGAAGAGTATTTCTAGCTATAGTTCTCTTGCCTCAATAAAAGTAAAATCTCCTTTTTCTTCTTCGTTATAAATGTCAAAGCCGTATCGCTCAATTACTTCTTTTAGTTTAGACAATCTACCTTTCATTGATTTTGTCGTTTCAGCAATAAGTAAATATCCATTGGTTGCTAAACATCTTTTTGCTTCCTTTATGTAGTCGGGCTAATTTCTTCCCATTAATGACAAAGAAAATACAGCAATATCTATTGCTTCATCTGGCAATGGAACTGATTTAATATCACATGCAGTAACATTATCATTAATTGCTATGTGGTCAAAGCTGTAAACTCTCTTGTCACCAAATTTTTCAAGTATCTTTGCTTCACCACACCCAAAGTCACCTATCATAAGACGGGGCGACAACTGACTAATTCTTTTTATAATCTCATCAAATGGAATAATAGGCCATGACTTGCGAGCTTCTCTATACTGTCTATGATACTCATCCCATTCCTTGGGGTCTTTTAGTATTCTGCTATGAGTAGTATCAGAGTTTTCATTGTTAATTTTGTTATTTAATCTGGTAAAGTCTCCATACTTTACTACCCGTTTCTTTATTTCTACAGGAGTTAATTCTACATTGAGGTCTCTTCTTACAACCGTGGATATTTCACCACGCTCAAGTCTCTCTAACCATTTGACTGCCTCCATTGCAGCTTGTTGAGGTGTAACCAGATTTTTTTCTGGCAATCTACCATCAACAGCACAATCAGCTAAAGTACGCTTGAACTGAATTCGTTTCCACTTTAGCTCGTCATATTGATATCCACCTATACTCGCTTTTACCAGATAGACATGAACGACATCTCGTATCTGGCCCTTTCTGACAAGTCTGCCGATAAGCTGTTGATACTGTGCATTGGTCCATGGCAGAGTGTTAATTATAAGCCTATTACAAATATGTTGTAAACCGTCAACTCCTACAGAGAGAGGGCGAGATGCAATTAATACCTGAACTTTTTTATTCAGAAATCTAGTGAGTCCTGAGCGGTCATAACCCGTGTACAAAGCATAAGAATATCCAGCATTATCTACTGCTTTGGATAAATTTTGGACAATGTCTTCAACATATTCGGTATATATGATAGTTTGACCATCGATTAATTTGATTATTTGTGGAATACGCGCATCGGTCAGGAACTTTTCAATGGCCAAAGGATTACTCTTGAGATGGCGTATGGAAATCTCAGGTGGTTTTTTTGCAGTTACATCAATAGTATGGGTATCTATATCTGCAAAGTACGTGGGTAGTTCTCTAACAGAGATTGTAGACAATTTTTCATATAGGGTTACTGCATTAGGAATAGTGGGCCTGACAGCGACGTCATCATATACTTTCCCTGAAATTAGCTCCAATAATGACCTCCCCTCCCTGAGGTTATTCACAACAGGTGTGGCGGAGAGACCTAAAACCTTTGCATCTGGATTTTTTCTTCTAACACCTGTCATAAGGCCGTCTAAATTTTTACGCCTTTGACTTATCTCTTCTTCATTCCTTATCTTAGTAAAATGTACTTCATCCAAAATAACAAAATCTATGCGATGCTTTGAGAGAGTTAAAATAAGATTAGGAGATTCATCTTGACTAAATTTATCGTAATTTAGTACTGCGTATTGAAATTCCTTTTCAGAATATTGAAGATAAAAGGCGTCTTTTCCGGTAACAACTTTAGAATTAGGAAAAGTATCTAAAATATTTCGTTTCCATTGCTCTACTACATCGTTGGGACAAACAATGACAGTTATCTTACTGTCAATTGCTCTACTAGCTAGAATTGCAGAAAGTGTCTTGCCAGCACCAGTCCCTGAAAAGTTACCAAAGTAGGGAAGATTAGTGACCTTATATGCTACATATCGCTGCATCAACGTTGGTGGGAACGGAAACAAATAACCAGGTGGTATTTTTAATTCTGTACTGCCTTGATAATCCTCCAAGAAAATATCTATGACCATGTCATGATATTTGTTTCCATTTTTGTCAGCCAACTTCAGTTTTCTCACTGTTTCATGTTCATTTTTGAAGGCACACTTCCATATCTCATCTACAGAATAATCAAGATAGAATTGCATAGCCTCTTCGTCAACATTAATGGATTCAAGGATATCAGTATGCGATAGTATCTGCTCAACACTCAAACCATCCTGATAATCCAATGGGTCGTTCGGTTTGACAATACCTGGTAAACCTGACTCTGATATAGTTTCAATTTCTTCTGAGGGACTCGAGACTGTTGAGGTAATATTTGAAAGGTCTGGAGGTATCTGTTCTTCTGAATTCGCGTATTGTTCTATTAAATTTCGACCCCTTTCAGTGCGGCTTGCCTTGATAAGATTCCTAAAAAAGGCTGAATGACGGTTACTGCTGAGATTGAGTAAACCTCGTCTAAGAAGGAATGAATACAAAACAGCTTCATCCCATTGTTCAATTATTCTACTTCTGATTAAATCTCTTAACAATTCCTTTACTTTTTCAACTGTCAAAAATTTTTCTTCGTAACCAAGCCAATCCGGCCAGCTTATCCAGTGGTCTTCGTATACTGCAACCGGACTATTTGGTATATCTGCAGGTTTATCTTTAGATTTGCAAAAATTAGTCCAATCAATTTGATTTTGTAAGCCTAATCGCCTAACGAACATCCTAGCATCGATGAAGCTTCTAAACTGTCTATCCTTGGTGGCAACAGTACCAGTTCCCAGCCAATCGCCCAAGCTTATCCATTGTTCTTGATAGACGTTCTCAGGACTGGACGGTATATCTGCAGGTCTATCTTTAGATTTGTAATAATTCTTCCATTGAACGCTATTCTTAAGGCCAAGAGTTCGTACGAATTGTCTTGCCTCCTCAAATGTCTTGTAAGTTCTCTTTGTTGTAGCAATAACACCTGTACCTAACCAGTCGCCCCAATTAATCCACTCTTCTCGATATACATCGTCTGGACTATTTGGTATATCTGCAGGTTTAGCTTCAGATTTGCAAAATTTTCTCCAGTCCTTGGAACTTTTTAGTCCTAATTCATGAACAAAATCTCTTGCCTCTTTAAATGGAAGGAACTTCAAACATTAAATGGTATTATAGAGGTACAAAATATGCTTTACAGCAAACATTTGGTAATGATTGCATGATAAAATTGCGGAAAAACTGAACCTGTCCAACAAAAATAGCGTGTTTTCATCATAACGGATTCTCGTTTAAGGACTACATAGTTAGAGACGAAGCCCAGATGGAAACCTTATAATCTATTGCTCGTGTTTGTGCGACGATGATAAAGGAGATTAATGCTTTACATAAGCTCATAGAGCAGATTGACACCCTTAAAGCTACAGATTGGGAGAAACCTGATTATGAAGTTTGGAAGGGGAAAGTAATTCGCTTAGTAAAAAGAATATTTGGTGAGAATTCCGATTATACAAGGGAAATAATGGACGTATTAAATCCCTCAATGATAGTCACCAAAGATACACCTGATTCGTATTTTGAAAGAATACATATCAACACTCTAGATAGTGCTAGACTTCATCTAAAGGCCTATCTTACTGAACTAGAAGAACAAAAAGCAGAAGACGTTGTTAACATCCAGAGTGAAAATCTCGAGGTCTCATTACAAAATCTAGAGATGATATTCAAGAAATTTCATGTTGTCGCCAGAAGTTTGTCGAAAAGTCATCATAACAGAGATGGATTAGAAGTACATGATGAATATGACTTGCAATATCTGTTAAGGAGCTTGGTGATGTTATTCTTTGATGACATACGACCAGAGGAATCTACTCCTAGTTATGCATCAAAGTCTGTTAAAATGGATTTCTTATTGAATAGGGAACAAATTGTCGTTGAGTGCAAGATGACTAGTGCGTCTCGTAATGACAAGACAATCACTGACGAATTACTAATTGATATTGGTAGGTACGATAAACATCCTAAATGTAAAAAATTAGTTTGTCTAGTTTATGACCCAGCAGGATTTATTGACAATAAAGCTGTCTTAAACGACCTTGAAGACAAATCAACTGCAAAGCTATCCGTTCATGTATACGTAGTGCCATAATAGTCATAGTTATTATTGAGTGGTTTCTAATTGTTCATTCACAATTCGAACTAAGCTTATCTGATTCATAACTTGGGCCCAAAACTTCGACAAAAACTTAAGTAATTCTTTCCATTCAAATATAGCATAATAGTGTTTAGGTTACGTATGGAGGTCTAGTATTCAATGTCTACTAACAACAAAATTGTTAGTGTTGTAGAAGACGAGTTAGATATCACTAACCTATTTCATGATGCTTTACGAAAAACCATTTATGGGGTATCAGTTGTTAGTTTTAACGATTCAGTTCTTGCTCTAAAACACTTTAAAAATAACAAAAAAAATTATCGATTGGTTATTGCCGATTGGAGGATGCCAAAACTTAACGGTCTAGAATTATTAAAGAAGATAAAAAAACTTAATCCCAATGTAAGAACGATACTTATAAGTGCATATGAAGTCGAAAACGAATCAGTTTTTCAAAGATTTATGAAAGAAGGAATTATAGACAAATTCATTCAAAAACCTATGAAATTGAATTATCTATGTGGAGAAGTAATCAATCAGCTGCGGGCTTCAAATGCTGAATAAAATTGCAGAAAGTCATTTTAGAATTAATAATTTAGAGTATCCACATGGTAAAAGAGTGCGTACATGAGTTAGGACATATCTTTGGTTTTGTTCATTGTCCTAATATAGAATGTGTAATGTATTTTAGTAACTCATTGAGCGATACAGACATCAAGGGAAAACTTTCTGCAGTACCTGCAGAATGAAAAATCCAATATTTTAAAAAGTAACGAGAATCTACTCATATCAGAGGTTTTACTTCTCCAGTAGATATAGTTCCGTTATTAGAAAGCTTCAACATTGGACCGAAAGTTTTT
>VBPR01000052.1 GCA_005877345.1 Nitrososphaerota archaeon | reverse complement strand
TTTAATTAAATTAAAACCTACTTGATTACAAGTCGTTAATTATCGACTGCAAACTTTCTGGAATTTCAGGTACTGTGCCTGTATGACTTTCATTATTTTGAAGTATGTCTTGTCCGATTCTACGAATCTTTTGTGTAGCTATCAGCATATCAATTGCAGATTCTATTTCTTTGGGAGTAAAATATTCCTTTAGTTTTGTTTTGAGTATTTCTTCTGAATCATATTTATATACGCAATGTTGTATCAGCAGCAATCTCTCTTCAAATGTAAAATTAGACATACCCAACTATTAGATCCGACCAAATAAAAATCACTCTCTTATTTTATTCATATTTTCCTAATGCTCTCAAAAAGGTAACAATACATGTATTAATCTCTATTCTTATAGATTGTCATAAATGCGCCTAGTAATGAAGTTTGGGGGCACCGCCGTAGATTCAGGAAAAAAAATTGTACATATTACCAATTTGATCAAGTCTTATCATGATAAAGGTAACGAAATAATCGGGGTTTTCTCTGCAGTATCAGGGATCACTGATGAAATCTTAAACGTTTCCGGATATGTATTAAAACGTGATAAAAAAAAGATTAAGGATTTCATCAACAAGACCAGATCGATACATGTAGATATCATAAACGATTCTATCAAAAATAAGAACTATAAAAACAAGGCTCTCCAGGTTGTGGATGTTCTCCTAAAAGAAATGGAGAACATATTGAACGGCATTGTACTCTTAACAGAAGTAACTGAAAAAGCCTTGGATCATTTACTTTCTTTTGGAGAGCGGCTTCTTACTCCCATAATATCGTACTCTTTATTAGATAAGGGAATTGATTCAGTATACTTGACTGGTCAAGAAGTTGGGATATTAACTGATTCAAAATTTGGTCAGGCACGACCACTGATAGATACAACTAAAATTCGCGTAAAGTATCACATAGATCCATTATTAAAAGAAAATAAGATTCCTGTTATTACTGGCTTTATTGGAGCTGATCAAAATGGAAATATAACCACATTGGGAAGAAGTGGTTCAGACTACACGGCCACAATTATTGCTGTATGCATTGATGCTGATGAGGTCTGGTTATGGACAGATGTAAACGGTCTAATGACCGCAGATCGACGTATTGTGAAAGAAGCAATAGTTCTCAAAGAAGTATCATTTGCAGAGGCGATCGAATTGTCGCTATTTGGTGCCAAGTATATGCATCCTAGAGCTCTTGAACCAGTTATGGATACCAAGATTCCAATTAGAATAAGGAACGCCTTTAATCTATCAAATGAAGGGACAATAATATCAAAAAACCCCACCAAATCGTCACAAAAGATTGTGAAGGCAATAATCGCTATTCGCAATACTGCTCTGATTGATGTAAGTGGTGGAGGCATGGTTGGGGCACCTGGAACTGCAGCAAAAATTTTTGACGCCTTAGCAAGACAAAGCGTCAATATTATGATGATCTCTCAAAGCCCTTCAGAATCCAGCATCTCTATGGTTGTAAAGAAAGATGATTTGGACAGTGCTACAACTACATTAGATTTGACGCTAGTTGATAAGGTCATAAAGAATGTAAGAGTCAATGAGGATGTAGCTGTTATCGCAGTAGTAGGTTCTGGGATGAGGGGAATTAAGGGTATTGCAGCTAAAGTTTTTTCATCGGTCTCAAAAAAAAACATTAATGTAATCATGATTGCTCAAGGATCTTCTGAGCTAAATTTAGCCTTTGTTGTAAATAACAGTGATTGTGAAAAGGCAGTAAGATCTTTGCATGAAGCCTTTATTCTTACAAAAATTAACCAAGATTTTGCGTAATCATTCACCCTATGCTCAATAACTATTATCAAGTTGTGTAATATCTGGGCATGAAAGTTTGTGTGAACAATCAATATTAAAATATAATTAGAAATGAATAGATACAATTTGTATAAATTTGCTCATATTACTGACTGTCATCTAGGGTCTTGGAGAAATCCTAAGCTTAGAGATTTGAATCTACAGGCATTTGAAAGAGCAATATTAATCTCTATAAAAGAACAAGTTGATTTCATCCTAATTACCGGAGATTTTTTCGATGTAAATATTCCTCAACTTGCACCAGTAAAGAAGGCTGTTGAAATTCTGAAATGTGCAAGAGACTCAGGTATTCCTATATACATGATATATGGTTCACACGACTTCAATACAGCAAATATTTCCATGATAGATATTTTGCACTCTGCAGAACTGTTTATCAAACCAACCGAATTTCAATTTAATAGCGATTCAGTAATGCTGAAATTCTTTGTTGATAAGAAAACAGGGGCAAAGATAACTGGTATTTCAGGGAGAAAGGTTGGATTGGATAAGGAGATTTATGAAAAGCTTGACAAAAAAAAGTTAGAATCCGAAGATGGATTCAAAATTTTTCTATTGCATAAAGGAATTCGAGAAATTCTTCCGCTAAATTTGCAATTTAGGGATTCGCTACCAATCTCTCTTGTTCCTAAAGGATTTGATTATTATGGTGGAGGTCATATTCACAAGAGAGTTGAGAATAAAATTGATAATAGTGTAATTATCTATCCAGGCCCTCTGTTTGGTTCGACCTTCCAAGATCTGGAGGAAACTGCAAAAGGAGAAAAAAGAGGTTTCTACATAATTTCATTTGATAAGCAAATTTTCGAATGTAAATTTATTGAGATAAAAGTGGCAGAGGTTCTGTATAGGGAAATATTTTCACAAAAGTGGAGTTCAGAAAAACTAAAAGGTGAAATTACAAAAAACATATCTGAACTTGAAGTTAAGGATAAGATAGTCCTAATTAAGGTAAAAGGAAAGCTATTTGGGAAACGTTCGAATATTGATTTTGGGAAATTTGGCTTGGACATTTCAAAAAGAGGCGCCATATTGTCATTTATTAATATCAACAATCTGTCAACAGACGAGGCACGGTCAATAGTAGTGCAAAGCAGCAACAAATTTGATATAGAAAGAGAAATTTTTCATGAAAGCATTAAGAATTTTCAAACAGAATCAACATTATCCATTAAAGTAAAAAATCAAATCAATTCAAAATTGACTGGCAAACCTGGAGAGAATATTTCGATTTCTCTACTAGATATTCTTCGAAACGAAAAACTAGAAAATGAAAATACAAGTACATATGACGACAGGATTATCTCCTATGCAAAATCAGTTTTTGAGGAAGGTTATTTTTATGATAATTAAAAAAATCGAAATTACCAACATTAGAAGCTACAAGGAAAAGACAATTATTGAACTTCCTGTGGGAACGATACTATTTCAAGGCGATATAGGTTCAGGGAAATCTACGATCCTTTCTGCAATTGAATTTGCTTTGTTTGGATTAGGTGATGTTGATGCAAATCACTTACTTCGAATTGGTGAGAGTAAAGGTTCTGTACTCTTAGAATTTGAAAGTAGTGGAAAGAGCTATTACGTCTTAAGAACTCTTTTAAGGAAAGGAAATAAAATTTTTCAAGAAGAAGGGTTTTTGTATGAAAATGGAGTCAAAAATTCATATTCTGTTGGTGAATTAAAATCCAGAATTTTAGATATAATTGGAATAAACGAAAGAACGCAGACAAAAACAACTTCAACAATCTATCGTTTTGCAATATACACTCCTCAAGAGATGATGAAAAATGTATTGACATCCAACAACGAAAAAAGAGTTGAAATACTGAGAAGAGCATTTGGTATTGAAGAATATAGTACGGCCAAAAAAAATGCTGAAAAATTTTCTTCATGGATACGAACCGTAACTCGAATAAAGAAATCTATGGTAAATGATCTAAGTATGAACAAAGTTGATCTACAAAAAATAAAATATACTTCGGAATCATTGAGTGAAGAAATTGACTATTTTAAGGATGGTGTGGAGCATCTAAATAATCAAATCCAAATAATCTTGAAAGATATGCTAGAAATGAGGAAAAAGAAGGAGAGAATGCTACAAGCAGAATCGTCCATTTTACATCTCCAATCGACAATTGATAAGAATCTACAACTTAAAGAAAAAATAAATTTAGAACTTGGTCGAATGAATCAAGAATTATACGAAATTTCCGAAAGTGAAAAAATCATAGCTGATCTCACTCCGAAGTATCAGGAATACATCCAAAAAAAGAGGGATCTAGTAAATGTTACCGACAAAGCTTTCCAATATAATAAACTATTACTTGATAAGATAACACTAGAAAGTAATATTAACAGTGAGCGTGACATGCTTAACTCTAGTATCCAGAGGCTAGATTTGGATTTAACAGATCTTACGTCTGAGCTAGCAAGATGTAATGATGAAGTAAAGAATTTAGATGAGCTGAAAAAAGAGGAAATTGTATTAAAAAATATCATTACTGGTTCAAATAAATTCCAAATGGACCTGGATACGGTTTCTGAAAACATCTCTAATACCAGATCAGAGCAGAACTCAATTAGAAAAGAAATATTAAAACAGAAATCAGAGTTAGAGTCAGTTTTACAATTAAAGCAAGATGCAGAATGTCCGTACTGTAAGCAAAAATTAGACCAACAACACATACGAACATTAGAAAATAAATTTCTGCAAGGAAGTAATTTCTTAAAAAATAAAATTATTCATATGGAGGAAGAGATAATAGAAAATCAAGTCAAAAAAAATCAAATTTTAGATAGGATTAAACAATTAGAATCTAAAAGATCTGAATTACAAAAAATTCAATTTCAAATAGCAAAATTAATTGATGTTCAAAATATCATAAAGCAATTAGATTTTAAGATAAGTGAAAAAATATCAAATAAGAAATCTCTGCAGGACAAATTACAAGATAAAGCTTTCTTAGTTAAAATTAACAAATTAGATGAAATAGCTGACAAGTTAAATGTGCTCTATTCTTACAAGATAAAATATGATACATTAAATAACATTGTAATCGATTATCAAAAGACCGATCTAGAAAGAACTTACATGGAACATTCAAATATAATTAAATCAAAACAACGTATTATTGAAGATATAAAGACTAAGGAACAATCGTTACTAGAATTAAATGATGAGGTTATAACTCTGTCTGATAAGCTTGCTAAAACCAAAGCAATTTATCAAGATAGGGAAATGGTAGATAATAAGTTGAATGAATTAGAATTACAGAGAGTATCATTAGAAAAAGAATTAATGGATAAAAAAGAAAGTCTTGCAATAAGAAGGACTGATCATGATAACAATATGAAACTAATTGAAGGATTTAATAAAAAAATATGTGAACTGGAAGAAAAAGTTGATAAAATTAGTTTTACAGATCAGGTAGGTTTATGGTTAAATCAACATTTTATCCCTTCACTAGAACAAATCGAATCTCAAGTCCTGATTAGTATAAAGGAAGAATTCAATAAACTCTTTCAAAAATGGTTTTATTTATTGATAGAAGTTGGCGATATAGACGTAGAAATTGATGAATATTTTACACCGGTTATAAATCAAAGCGGATATCGCCTAGAAGTTGAAAGTTTAAGTGGAGGAGAAAAAACCTCAATAGCTCTTGCGTATAGGCTAGCGCTTAACGAAATTATAAGGAGGATGATAATGCTAGACGACAATCTCTTAATTTTAGATGAACCCACAGATGGTTTTAGCAAGGAGCAGTTGATTCAAATCAAGCATGTTTTAGAACAGCTTAGTGCGGCTCAGGTAATAGTCGTTTCTCACGAAAAGGAATTGGAAGGATTTGTGGAAACTATATTTAGGGTAGTTAAAGAAAGTGAAAAATCTCAGATAGAATTAGTAGTATAAATCATAACTCGGTTTAACCAGTTTAAGCAAAGTATTTTAAAGGTAGTAAGGATAGTGTTGTCACGATAAAATGACCATTACTATTATATGGTAAATAAAAAATTTTTATAAGATCAAAATGTTCTTAATTATCGAGTGTATTAAACATGGTTAGGTTTATTGTTGGGAAAACAATATATTCCATGACCTAATATGTGTTAATGTTGCCCAAGATAAAGTGTTCCCATATTCTTGTTAAGAAGCAAAGTGAAGCACTATCAGAACTTTCTATTGATAAGGGAAGCGGTAAGAGAGGAGGCGACCTCGGTTTTTTTGGAAAAGGAATAATGGTAAAACCTTTTGAAGTAGCGTCATTTAATCTTGAAAAAAACCAAATTTCCGAACCTGTAAAAACAGAGTTTGGATATCATATTATAAAAAGAAGTGCTTGATAATGACTTATAGTCATTTTCAATTCGAAATGCGAAGTGTTATAGTGTGTGTTGACAATTTTACCTAATAGTAGACTTAACTGGTAGAATTTCTGGATTGACCTGTAGTATTGTTGGTAAAAGTTATTGTTTCATTACTTGTAGTATTTCCAATTTTTATTGAACCATTACTCATATTGATTACCATACTGGGTGTCATATTTTGATTTTGAGCATTTGCAGAATCAGCGAAAATAAATGGAATTGCAAATACGACTCCGATTATGAACACTCTAGCGATATCGGTACAAACTAATTTCATAGATTTGCTATTATCGCGGACATATATAGAATTAACTCGTCGTATTTTAAATCATGGAAGTGAAACCAAGTTTAACTATTTTATTGATGTGGCAAAAAATACGAGTAAAGCTTTTTGATAAATGTTATGAATTTAAAAAAATTATAGGATTTTTTCAAATTGATGATAATTAATGCTTATCAACAATAATCCTCACAATAATGACAAAGTATCCGAGTTTTTT
>VBPR01000051.1 GCA_005877345.1 Nitrososphaerota archaeon | reverse complement strand
GTCATCCTTCTGAGGTAATGGACATGAGCTTTGCTAATCAGCTACTCTCATCTATTAAACTGATTCAATCAAAGGGATCACTTTCTCCTGTGGTATATGAAATTGAAAGATCTCAGGATCAGGAAATTGCAAGAGCAAAATTAGAATCGATGGACATTAATATAGATATTCTTACTGAAGAACAAAATACGTATTTGACTGGATTTAGTGAAGGAACATAGGTATATGTACCAATTGAATTTGCGTTTCTTGATAATCAAGTTGGCATCTTTAAAGTTGAACTTGATAAGCAGGGTAATTTTGTGAATAAAGAGTGGGAATGGAAATAAATCTTGACTTATAAAAATAAAGATTATGTAGTACTCTAGCTTTTAGCTTGAGCATGTCTGAAAAGTTGGACTTATGCCTTGCATGTAAAAAGGGCCGCCTTAGAAATGTAGGTGTCGATAATGTCGTAGGTGAGGCAAAGGAACCATTTAGACACACTGCCACTATGAGAGTTCGAAAATGTGATCATTGTGGACATAAACAGGTAGACGAAGTCCTTGAAGAACATACAAGAGGGCCAGCAAGTGATAAAGTAACAGGCACAGTAATAAGAATCGATCCAGAAGAGAAAACAGAAGAATAAATTTTCTTTTCTTAAAAAATAGAACACTTGTTAAAATATTGCCGACTGGCATCAATGAAAGTTAGGCAGAGTCAGAGGTTCCTAAAAATTAGAATTAGAACCTCAATTGCCAGACTATGGTGGTATTCACGGCATTATCATTATCTTATTTCCACTTCTAGCCAGATAAGATATTTGTAAAAGAGGGTTAAAAATTATTACAAAAGCGGAAAATCCAAACACCGATCTATAACATCATACTTATCTTGCCTTCAATTAACATCAACCTACAATGGTGAATCAATTGATAGCATAGCTTGTAGGTAATTTTTTATCTTTCTTTCTTTACTTATTCACAATAGCTATTCTATTTCATTTCATTCCATATGGAGACGATAATGCTCATGGTGGCAGAGCTTACTATTACGGTCAGAAAAATTTTATCTTTCATTTATTTTCGTTTGCTTTTATGACCAACTTGTGCGTAAATATTGGAGGAGATATTATTAGATTAACAGATAGATCATAGTTGCAAACATCAGACCAGTGCTTCCCAAATCTTCCTAAGATCTTCCTTTAATCCTTTGTAGGTATCTAAATTTAGTCTTAGTTCATCATCGGCTGGAATGTTTTCTAATAGTATTCTTTGTTGTCTGTCTACCATTTTGTCGATTGATTCTATTATATTACTGAGATCGTTCTCACTCATTTCTAATGTCACTGTCTTATTTGCTTTATCAGCCTGAAGTTTTCGGATCATGAATTAAGTTAGCATATTGTTAAAATAAATATTTGTATTCCGAGGTCCTTGATCCAATATTTTCACGTGAAAGAAATTGTAATATGAAGATATAGTTGCTTAATGGTTGGCATTGGCATTGCTGGGAGAGCGACAGAAGCGCTAAGTCATAAATTCTTTGCTGCGTAACATTTACTATGGGCGGAATAACAAAAAAGGAAATAAATAAGAAGACTAAACGGAGTTTCAGAACTGCTGTTTTAGCCCTAGCAATATCAATTATTGCAGACGTTCTGGATTACTTGGCTGCTCCGCTATCTAGTATCCCAATAATCGGTGAAAAGATATCTCGATCATAAGTCAATAATGGAAAAGAAGATTCATTTTGGAATTGGCACAAAATAAATAATTAATTAATAAATATATTATGTTCATTCTATCACTTTACTTGAGAATTGTCAGATAGTAAGATATTCCTTGATAGATCTAAATTATCGCCTAGATATATACCCGATGAGCTTCACCATAGGCAGGAAGAGATGTCGTTGCTTCTAACGATATTTAAAGACTCATACATTAAACCCGATGAATTCTTATTTTCGACTCCACAAATAGTAGGAAGGTCAGGAATTGGAAAGACATCTACGATATTAAAATTTTCAAACACACTGGAAAGTGAATTTAAAAAATCTGGATTAACACTTAAAGTTGCATATATAAATCTAAAACTACAGGGGGGGAATAAATACGCCGTTTATAGATTCCTTCTGGAAAAAATAGCTCCAGAACTTCCATCGCAAGGCCTTAGCGCCGAAGAGATGTTAAGATATCTTCTTTCATACTTGTATGAGAACAAATTATACACTTTGATTATTTTGGATGAAATTGAGTTTTTGTTAAGGTCGAATAAAGATAGTGGCATAATTTATGATTTCACACGCCTTAATGAATTTGATTTATCAAAGCACTGTAATGTTATAGGTGTTATCTTCATAGCAAGAAGCACCGAGTTCCATGATAAAATTGACAGTTCAGAATTAAGTACTTTAGGTAGACTACCAATAGTATTTCTGCCTTATTCTATAGAACAAATAAGTGACATTCTCATTACAAGATCTTCAGAGTCATTCAATGCTAATGTTGTCGGTACTGATATAATAGATGAAGTATCACTTATAACTACATCTTCACAATTAGGAGGGGATGTTAGGTATGCTTTGGACCTGCTCTTGTATGCAGGCAATCTAGCAGAAGCAAACGGAAGCGATCGAATCACACTTGACCAAATTCGCAAAGTACATGGTTACAATAAACCGTCGATTACAATCGAGGATTTAAAAGAACTTCCCAAGAGTCATCTAGTCACACTGATGGCCATTGTAAAAGCGCAAAATAAAAGAAAAAAGCAATACATTGAACTCAAGGAAATTAGGAACTACGCACTTGAACTGGCAGATGAACATAAGATAAAAAAATTTGAATTTGAGGACTACATGAACGATCTCCTTGATAGAAAAATAATCGAAATGAAATCGTTAAAGGAAATTGGAATGAACATAACATCATTGGTTGAATTAGAACCTTTATTAGAACAACAAATAAATAAAAAATAAATGGATTTTGATAGCAAGACCATTATAGAAAATGGAATTGGAACGATAGGCAAAATCAAGATAATTAAAGCATTGGCTGAAGAAAATAAAATGGTAACTATTTATGTCCTCCATAAAAGAACAGGATTAAAAAGGGAAGATATCAAACGAAATTTAAAAGACCTACTCAGTATTGATTGGATCAAGGAAAAACGAATGGCAAATACAATGTACCATCTTAACAGAGATAATGAATATGTGAATGCAATCCTTAGTTTTTTTGCTAATGTAGGTTATATTGGACAACCTTGAGATAGTTTTAGTCATGTAAGAAGTAAGAATATCATATTAAGTATTATGTTGTTGATTATGTTGTCGAAATTTTATTCGTTAATTTCCATTAACCTTGTCAAATTATGAAATAGTCTGAAAACGATTAAAAAGGTGAGAATATAAAGTCTAATGTGCGGTATAAATATATTAAACCCAGTAACAAATTTCCAAAATTCATTTTTATTACTGGAGGAGTAATGTCAGGTCTTGGAAAAGGAATAGTTGCTTCTTCGGTAGCAAAGCTATTGCAGCTAACTGGCTTAAAGGTAACCTGTACGAAAATTGATCCCTATGTAAACTACGATGCAGGAACGATGAACCCTACGGCACATGGAGAGGTCTTTGTTACAGACGATGGCGGGGAGTGTGATATGGATATGGGAAATTATGAGAGATTTCTTAACAGTCCTATGACAAAATGGCATAATATTACTACTGGAAGGATCTATTCTGATGTAATAAAGGCCGAAAGAGAAGGCAAGTATTTGGGCCAATGTGTTCAGATAATTCCTCACGTGACTGACGTAATAAAGAAGAGTTTGAAGAACATTGCTAAAGAATATGATGTTTTAGTTGTTGAATGTGGTGGTACAGTTGGTGACATAGAGAGTCTGCCATTTTTAGAATCATTCAGACAAATGGAGTTAGAAGAAGGTGATTCAGAAACACTATTTATACATGTGACCTTAGCTCCAATTTTGGATGTGGTTGGGGAACAAAAAACCAAACCCACACAACATAGTGTTCAGGAACTCCGAAGGATTGGAATTCATCCCTACATCCTAGCGGTCAGATGCCAAAAACCATTGCGTAAAGAAGCAAGACACAAAATTTCAATGTTTGCCAGCATCAAAGAGCAATGTGTTATATCATGTCATGATTGTTCTTCGATTTATGATGTCCCAGAAATATTAAAAGATCAGGGAATAATTGATGTTATCTCGGGTAAGCTTGAACTGAAAAACCGTAAAATAAGATGGACTGAGTGGGAAAAAATAACAGATTCTTTCTTTAATTTTTCAGGAAATGTCAACATAGGAATTGTTGGTAAATATGTAAATTTACCGGATAGTTATATCAGCGTTTACCAAGCATTACTTCATTCATCTGCGAAATTGGGGAGAAAATTAAATGTTGAATGGATTGATTCTGAAAAATTTGAAAATGGTAGTAAGGATGAGGTGAAAGTTTTGAACAAGTTTGATGGAATACTTGTACCAGGCGGATTTGGAATTAGGGGAAGTGAAGGAATTATAAATTCAATCAACTTTGTCAGGGAGAGGAATATACCATTCTTAGGAATTTGTTTCGGATTTCAATTATCTTTAATTGAATTTGCAAGAAATCAATGCGCCATAACTGATGCTAGTTCCCAGGAATTTAACCCCGATGACGATAACTCATTGGTAAAATTCATGCCAGAACAGGAACATGCTCTTAACCTTGGTGGTTCAATGAGATTGGGAAAACATGATATAACAATAGTACCCAGGACATTGGCCGACAAAATATACCAGAATAATAAAATCCAACGAAGACATAGACATAGATATGAATTTAATCAGGATTACCGACAAATTATGGAAGAAAAAGGAATGGTATTATCAGGTCATTCCGATATGGGTAGAAGAATTGAAATTCTTGAAATTCCTTCAAACAAGTTCTTTTTTGCCGTCCAGTATCATTCTGAATTTAGCAGTATACCAGGTAGACCAGAAGAAGCTTTTAAGGCGTTTATAACATCTTGCACCTAAGTCAGAGCTTTAGGTTTAACTCATACGTTTTTTGTCTGGCATCACGCAAGGAGGTCTTTTTCCTAACATATCCGCGTTGGATAAGATGGCTCAATGATAATCTTATAGTTCTCTCTGGAAGCATCGTTCTCTTGCTTAGATCCTTTTGACTCAATTCACCTTCGTATTCAAGTGTTTTTAGAATCAATTTGGCACTTGGCGGCATGTCGAGTAAGTCTTCTGCCAGCTTTACCTTTTTAGCAATAATATCCATGGGAGAATCCTTAATCAATCTCACAAATTTTGCTGGGAATTCATGTTTTTCACATACAATGTTTTTTCTGACAGCTACCCTTTTTCCTCCATCCAGGATTACTTCACACAGATACCTGCTGAGTATATCTTCAATTTCCAATCTATCGGTATTGGGGACTATAAGAGGTCTGCGAGTATTGTCCATAGAATTAACTGGAACAATGACAAATACCTGCGACCTTTGCAAAACCATTGGGCCTCCTGCGGACATACAATAGGCAGTCGATCCAATTGGAGTCGAAATGATAACTCCATCACTGTTATCATGCCAGATATCATTGCCATTAATTTTCAATATGTATTCCATTAGGGTTGCACTTTTTCTTGGAAAGAGAGAAATATCATTTAGTACCGGTTCAACTTCTTTACCATCTACAATAACTGAAAGTCTGCATACATTATCTATTTCGTAATCGCCTTTTTTTATTCTACCTATAGATTTTTTTAAATCACTGACATCAATTTGACCTAAGAAACCGGTTGAATCGGATTCATATATTCCAAGTACGGGGACAGAGAAATCTTTAACATAATGCGAATAATCAAGTATCGCTCGATCTCCCCCAGCAGTAATTACAATATCCACATTTGAAGTCATCACTTTATCGGATTTTTTTATTATCTCTGAATCGATATTTTCATCGTCTAGAATTTTCTTGATTTTGCTTATTAGACTATCATCCCTGAAGCTTAGACTTGAGATAGCCACTTTCATTTTAATTATTAAAAGTCAACAGATACTCAAATTTAAACGTGATTTATGATTTTGCTAAAGAATTTCATAATTCATTATATTGTAATAATATGAAGCATTTTCTTCTATTGCCGTTCTGGAGGGTATTTTTTTAATTCCAACTTCTTTTGTTTGGAGTGCCGCTGTTAGAGCTCCCGCTGCAAAACAAAATGCCCATACGGAATCTTTTTCTTTTACAATAGTGCACGCAAATGATGAAGCTATGATATCTCCTAATCCTGTTGAGTCAGGAGCATCAATCTTTGGTAATTTTAACCAATACCGTCTATCCCTTTCAAGAAGATGGATATTCTGATCCTCTGTGTATAATACATAATCTATTTTATACTTGGTATGAATTTTTTTCATCCCGTCTGTACCCTGAAGACCATTTGTCAAGCAGGTTATTTCTTTACTGTTTAGTTTTATTCCATTTAGATTATTGATGGGTATATCGATATTACTTCTTATTGATATTCTTCCAGCGGAGTCAACAGATCTTGTATAACCCTGTGGGTCCAGTAAAATAAACTGATTTTTTTCTCTTGATGAAGCAAGATATTGTAATATATCAAGAGACACTTCATCAAAAACTGGACTTATTATCCAGCAATCTGATTTCGCTGATTTTATTTCTTCGATATCTAATGCACTACATTTTGACTCGAGGATTAATTCGCGATCATTTTCAAAGTTCCTTAAAATGAATCTCGTCGTTGGCAGATCTAGAGAATTAGTCACATTGAAAGAAATTCCCTGCTTTTTTAGAGATTCAAGAAACTTGGTATCAAGATCTTTTCCAAAATGAGTAAAGAGCGTCGTGTCAAAACCAAATTTACTTGCAGTTATACCACAATAAGCTGCCGGTCCACCTAAGCTTTGACTTGACTTCATATCTCTGGAAATAATCTTGTCTACGACCAGATTAGACAGTATAGCGACCTTCATCGTGGAATACCATCATTAATTCTATTGCTTTGATAAACGTTGACTTGGGTAGCATCAGAAGATTTAAAAGATTAAGATATTGTATTTGTATGATGCCAAAGAAAAGGACAAGCAGAGGACGCACGAAAGGTGGGAAAGGAAGCTCAGGAACAGTTCATTGTAGTCAGTGCGGAGCTATGGTTCCTAGGGATAAGGCAAAAAAAGTTACTGGTAGAATTACATTAGTAGAACCCACTTTGGCAAAGGAATTAAGAGCTCAAGGAGCATATATTGCACCTTCAATGGATGTCAAATTTTATTGTGTTTCTTGCGCTGTACATAGAGGAATAGTAAAAGTAAGATCAGAAATGGAACGTAGAAGGACAGGAAGACTTGGATAAAATATAGCGTTATATCCTCTTTAGAACAAACCAAAATCTTTGAATAAAGGAAAAGCTTGAGAGTATAATAATAATTATAATTCCCCACTGAATCGATCCTGAAATTGGTATAAGACCGCATATTGATAAGATTAGCAACCTTTCAGCTCTTTCTCCTATTCCTACACCTTTAAGCTCTATACCCAATGATTCTGCTCTTGCTCTAATATAGCTAACGAGAATAGACGTTGACAGAGCAATCATTGCTAAAATAGGACTTGATAGGCCGCCAATTGCTATTCCTATAAAAATTAGAGCTTCAGAAATTTTATCAAAATTAGAATCCAGAAACGCACCTCTGGAGGTAGATCTCTTAGATACTCGGGCTACACTTCCATCCACAATGTCAAAGAAGCCCGAAATAAGAAGCATAATACTTGCAAATATTTGAGAGGGAAACACTATACCCTGTTCACTTAAAAAATTTGAAAGACCAAAGAAAATGCTTGATAATATCGCGAATGCAAATGCAATCATACTCCAAAACGTTGGTGATAAACCAAGTGAACCGAAATTATTTCCTATTAGCGTTGTGATGGGAACTAATTTTTCTCTAAACCTATTAAGCAAGTATTAACCTAATATTTATGCACCTGGCAAATATTCTTTGTTATACAGACTGTGTAAGAATATTAAATCAAAATATACGACTTGAACCGGCTGAATCAAAAACCTAAATTATCTTCGAATAATAGATTATGTCGAAACTAAGAAAGGATTTTTTTGCCTTTGATTTGCTACATTTCTACTGAATTACAGTCGACAGTTTTTTCTATTGGTAGTTTTGGCAATTTTGGCTCCTGTAGATTTTCTATCAATTTCCAGTTATTTGCTAGTTTAACTGCATCAATCTCACATTTGGTAATAGCTTTATTTTGAAAATTGACAATTGGATTCATTAGATCATGAAAGTTTGAGTGTGCTAGTCCAAGGGCGTGGCCTATTTCATGTTTCAATACAAGACTCAATGTATCTTCATTGATCTTTTTTTCATTAAAATTTACAGAAATATGTATTTTGACCCTTTTTATGAAGCCTTTTTCATCCAGAACGCTAGTGGTTTGACCGACCGTTTCTTCGCCTTTATGTTCAAAAATGATTAGAACATCTGCATTGGATGCATCCTTAACTTCCATGAATTTCACATTCTCCAGCTTAGAATTCCACTCCTCAAAAGAATCTTTTACCAAGGTATCTTTCTGGTGGTTATTATTGTCGGTATGAAATGTCAATACACCATTATTTAGTCTCTCACCCCAAGTACAGCATATCTGTAAGATATTCTGGCCATTTTCTTGAGTCAAGTTATTGAATTCAGAAAAGGATTCGGGGTATGTCAAAATTGCCACTACGATTAATACATCTAGCATGATTTTGAAATTACCGATATTTTTCAATTATATCAAGTAGTCTTATTCTACATTCTGTGTATATTATAATGCTTGATGAATTACAAATAAAGCCAAGACATTATCATTGTGCGATTAGTGTGTGAGGATTTTGATCCTGACTAGTGTACCATCAAAGTGGACCATCCAATTGTAAGTCCTACGGAAATACTGCTAGGCATAATTTCCCTTGATTGATGATCTTGCACCGCATGCCTCACATACAAGAAAGCCTAATTTTTTGGTTTTTTCTGTTCTTGTGTCCGGACTTTGACAGACAGGACATATGACATAGTCCCTTACGTACCTTTCCATTAGGGCTCCAAAAGATGATGGTTCCTTGCGACCTAGAAAAATAACCCTTTCACCGGCAATATATCCTGCAGACGCAAGCTCTTTATTCAAATAAAGTAATAGCTTTTCAGGTTCCCTCCTTAATGCCTTAGGAAATTCCATGAAATTTCTAAAAATTGTTCGCTGACCTACCCAGATAATTTGAGGCTTTGGAATCTCCAGTCTTGCTGAATCCTTCTTTGAAGCATTAGCCAAATCTCCCTGAATTCTACTTAGGAGGCTTTCATACGATTTATCTACCTTATGCATACTATTGGATACAATGAAGGCTTTAATGTTCTTTATCATGAAAGAAAATTACATCCTAATTTGTCATGTTAACATTGTCCAATAAATCAATTAGTTATCAATAAGAAAAGAGAAAAATTCTAATTAGAAGATATCTGTGCTGCCATGCTATCATGAAATTTCTATTATCCGGCCCATTCCTTAAGCCAATATAAGAACGGTATAATTGGATCATCATAAGGCAATTTAGCAGAATCCTTAACGTTAAACCCAAGTAAGAGCATACGTCCTTCTAGTTGTTCTACTAGATCTGCAGGTAAATCAATACCTTGAAGAGGATTGAATAACTTGAAAAAGTAATCTTGTTTGTAGTAGGCAAGATGCCATGCATAACATTCTGATAGAATCGTTGGATCTTTTGATATTCTTTTAGTTATATCAAAATTCACTTTCTTATTGCTATTCTTACTATTTGAATCAATCAAAATTTGCATTGATCTTTTGTTGAAATTCTCTCTCAGCATTTCTTGGTTCATATTAATAGGATTGTTTGCATAAATTCTGACCTGGCTTGCAACTTGGTCCATCGTTTTTCTTGCTATATCTTTAACATTGGTAATTTCCAGTTGCCCATTTACTCTGTGATCCTTACCAAAAATGTAAAAGGAAGCAACTAATTCGTCTTTCTGGGTGAACGGCAAGTTGGTTTTTCCGTTTATAAAGTTTAACACTCTATACGAAAAATCTCTGGGGATAAAAATTCCCATATATGAATCAGATATTATCAACTTTTGTCTTCATGGGAAATTTAGATAAAGAATAACAAAAAGGAATAAAAATATTTTTTTTGGAAAAAATGAGGAAAAGATTACCTAGTGTGCATGTGGCGGAGGCGCACTACCTTTTGACAAAGCTTCATTGAACGTACCTGAAGCCTTTTCATGAAATTCAAGTGAAGCTTGATCTACTTTTACAGCTTGTGGTGGACAAACTGAAACACAGGCCATACACCAAATGCAATCATGCTCACGAATTGCATCTGCCTTATCGGTATAATCTTTACGTTCTTCTTTGACCGTGCTACCTGTTCCCTTCCATGTCTGTTTTGTTGCTTCTGTAGCAGGAACATCATGTTCTGTTCTATACCACTGGAATACCTGTACAGGACATGCTTCGATACAAGCACCATCGGCAACACATGAGTCCCAATCAACTGCTACCATAGTACCGCTCACACCAAGTGGTACGATTTGTTCACCCCTTGCTGCATAGGCAGCCTTTACTTCTTCGTTTTCTGCAGCTTCTTGTAGTTTTCCTGGTCCCCACATAAAATGGAAATGTTCACCATCGTCAAGTTGTATCTTACCACTGACTTCATGATTTTTTGGAAAGTCCGGATCTATAGGCATGTTTATCGTTTTGATCTTTGTCTAAATATTATATAAACCATATGTGTAAAAGTTATCAAAATGCATCTTGACAACCTTAATTATTCAAGTAGGTACTGGGAATTAATTTTCTGTGGTCCAATTTTGTAGATTTATTCATATTAATTGAAAATCTAGCTATGACTTTATGGCTTCCTCAACTTTACTCGCTATTAAATTTATATCATCTTCTGTCAGCGATGGATGCACGGGTAATGACAGAACACTTCTCGAAGCCCATTCTGTTATTTTAAGATCTCCGTTATGAAATTTTGAATAGTACGGAGTTTGATGAACTGGCGGATCATAATAGATGGTTGCACCGATTCCATTATCATTTAACAATTTTTTTACTCTATTCCGAAAATTATTGAAGGCCACGGTGTAAAGATACCAATTATATTTAACTCTAGGATTTTCTTGTGGAAGAACTATATCATGGTTGGCAATCTTAGCTTTTAATAGTTCTTCTAGTTTTTTTGCGTTAATCGTTCTTTTATGCAACATGGATTGAATTTTTTTCATCTGAGTTTTTGCAATTGCTGCGGAGATTTCTGGTAATCGCATATTGAATCCAATTATTCGTGTATCATATCCACTTACCATTCCATGATTTCTTATCATTCTCAGTTTGCCTGCAAAGTCACCGCTATTGGTAGTGATTGCGCCTCCCTCTCCTGAAGTTAAGACTTTTGATGCGTACATGCTAATACATCCCATTTCACCAAGTGTCCCAGTCTGCTTTCCATCGTAAGAAGATCCTAAGGACTGGCATGCATCTTCAATTACCAATAACGAATGCTTGCTTGCAATTTCTAGTATTTCATCCATCTTTGCAGGATGACCGTACAGGTGAACTGGGATTATTGCCCTTGTTCTTTTGGTAATCTTCTCTTCTAGATCGAGAGGGTTTATTGTATAGGTATCTTTTTCGTACAGGCAACTGAATTTGCAGTTGCAACAAATGTAAATGAAGGAATCAAAATTTCATCGCCTTCTTTAATCCCAGCCGCAAGAATAGAGGCATGTAAAGCCGCAGTCCCAGAATTTACCGCAACAGCATGCTTGACATGTAAGAAATTAGCCAGTAACCCTTCAAAATCTTGAACCCTTTTCCCGCCAAAATTAGAAGCAGAAGTTAAAATTCCTTCATCCAATACCTTTAGAACTTCTTCTCTTTCAGTATCATCAAGTTGTGGTTTATTAATTGGTATCATTTATGATTCACTACGCTAGCAATTACTATCATACGAAATAAATGCTATTCATAATTAAAACGACTAGATCTGCTTATTTACAGTTCCATTTAAACAAATAAAAATAAGAAATAGTCCTAGAAGCTCAAGCAGATGTGGCAGAGTGGTCTTCTTAGAATTAAGAACACAATAATGCGTCGGCCTTGAGTTTGGCCGAAAGAAAGCCGATTCGCCTTCGGGCGAGCAGGAGTTCAAATCTCCTCATCTGCGTTATGGTTTGTCAGAAATATTTTCCAAGTAGCTATATTGCGACTGTAATGAAAAAATATTGAATAGAATTATAAAAAATCAAATCTAATGCAGGACATGGAAAGAAGACAACTACTTCGACTTGTTATCCCTTCAGTTCTTATAATAATTGTAAGCATACTAACTATGAAATTTTCACCTTCTGAAACAGTGGTTCCATTACCTTCACCAGTATTGAATTCAAGTAATTTGACAAGCGGCAAAGGAGTAGAAATTATTGCGGAAAGATTGCAAGCTCCAACGTCTATTGATGTAGCTGAGGATGGAAAAATTTTTTTCACAGAAAAACATGGAAGTATCAGAGTTGTTGAGAATGGTACTCTTTTAGCGGAACCGGTAGGCGATATAAAAGTTGAAAATCTTGGGAACGCTGGCTTGTTGGGTCTTACATTACATCCAAACTTTATGCAGAATCATATGTTTTATGTATATTACACATATTCAAACAACACAGGATTATTCAATAAAGTTTTGATGCTCAAAGAAAACAAGAATAAAATAATTGATTCTAGGACAATACTGGATGGGATTCCTGGAAGTGAGTTCCGTGATGGTGGCCGTATTAAATTTGGTCCGGATGAAAAATTATATGTATCAACAGGAGATGCTTCAGTTCCAGAATTATCTCAGGACTTGAATTCTCTGGCAGGAAAAATTCTCCGTGTTAATGAAGATGGAACTATTCCGCAAGATAATCCTTTTTCAAATTCCCCAGTATATGCATATGGGTTCAGGAATGTGCAAGGATTAGCATGGGATCCTGATAGTGGTGAGCTGTATGCTTCTGATCAGGGGGCAGCAGGTAGTGATGAAATAAATTTAATATCACCTGGCAAAAATTATGGTTGGCCGGATGGAGAGTGCAGTAAAAATACTAAAAACACTCCACCCTTGGTTTGTTTTAATCCATCCCTAGAACCTTCCGGAATTACCTTTGCCTCATCGGATAAGTTGGGATACAAGGATCATCTTATCGTCGCCACACTAAAGGGGTCACATTTGAGAGAAATTGATCTTAAAACTGGGGGTCAAAACACTATCCTTGTTGGCTATGGTCGCCTTATGGATGTCGTTGAATCTGCAGATGGATCAATTTATGTTCTTACTAGTAATACTGACGGGAGCGGATCGCCGCAACAGGGTGATGACAAAATATTAAGGCTCACAAGATCATAGTAGTCGTAGCAATGAATAGAGAAAAGAAATTCTATGAGATGAATCTTAACCAAAGATTATCGTTAATAGCTTCAAAAACCAGTCTTACAAAAAATGAAATTTCGAGTGCTGTAAATGAAGCGTTACCTTTTGACAAAGTCAACAGAATGGTAGAAAATGCAATAGGATTCTTTTCACTTCCCCTTGGCATAGCAACGAATTTTGTAATAAATGGAAAAGACTACTTGGTTCCTATGGCCATTGAAGAACCGTCTGTTATCGCGGCCGCGAGTCATGCTGCAAAACTAGCCAAGTCTACTGGAGGATTTAAGGCAAGTACTGACAGTTCTATAATGAGAGGCCAGATTCAGGTAACTAACCTGTTAGATATCAAGAAAGCTATGCGTATTATCTCAAAGAACAAGGGGTCTCTACTCACTAGTGCAAATTCCTCTTCAAAAAATGTTAAGGCATTGGATCTAAAAGCAAGAGTGGTTAAAAATGAAATTGAGGAAGGGAAAATGCTTGTTGCAGAACTGTATGTCGATTGTAAGGATTCGATGGGTGCTAATACCATAAATTCAATGTGCGAACTATTGGGTCCTGAAATAGAAAGAAAGACAAATGGTAAAGTTATAGTAAAAATACTTTCCAATTATGCGACAGAGAGAATTGCAACAAGTAAAGCTACTCTCAGGAAAAAAGAACTTGGTGGCGCCGAAGTAGTTGACAGGATGCTCTCTGCTTATGCTTTTGCATTTTCTGATCCGCATAGAGCGGTAACTCATAACAAAGGCATTATGAATGGAGTGGATGCAGTTTCTATTGCAACAGGTCAAGATTTTCGTGCGATAGAGGCTGCCGCTCATGCCTATGCATGCAGAGATGGAAAGTACCGGACGCTTAGTACTTTTTCAAAGTCATCTAATGGGGATCTAGTTGGGAAGATAGAGATTCCATTGTCAGTAGGCATAGTAGGAGGGGTATCTAGAGTTCATCCCGTTGCGAAAATGGGTTTGGAAATATTAGGAGCAAAATCAGCAGGTGAGCTTGCATGTGTTATAGCATCCGTAGGACTTGCTCAAAATTTTGCAGCAATCAAGGCACTATCTGCAGAAGGAATTCAAAAGGGGCATATGAAATTACACGCAAAGAATATTGCGGTAGCGGCTGGGGCCACTGGTCATATAGTTGATATTGTATCTGAAACTATGTATAGACAATCAAACATAAATTTTGACAACGCAAGGACAATTCTACATGAATTGCAAGATAGAACGGACAGTTCAACCTAGATAGTTTTATAAATAATTTTGATGAATTTATCATATCATTTATCATAATATATCAAAACAAAATTCTCTGCAAATGATTTTTCAATAGAAATATATCCTATAAAGATTCTTCGAGTATCAGATGGTAAAAGTAAAATTTGCGATACCAAAAGGCAGTATCGAAGATCCAACCTTTAAAATCCTTGAAGAAGCATGGCAACCCGTTAGGGGTCGTGGAAGAACCTACAGAGTTAAGCTAAGCGATCCTGAAATAGAAGTAAAAATTTTGAGACCACAAGAAATTCCTACATATGTTCAAGAGGGCTTTTATGATATAGGAATTACTGGCAAAGATTGGATTGTTGAGGCAAGTGCAGACGTCAAGATTTTACTAGATCTAGAATATGGTCAAGTAAATCAGGTGATAGCCATTCCGGAAAATTTTGAGTACAACAACGTAACTGAATTGATAGAGGGTTTCGCAAAGCAGAAACGAACCCTGAGAATTTCGTCTGAGTATCTAACAACTACTTCAGCACTCATACGTTCTAACAAATCATATCAAAAATATTATGGCGATGTTAGGCCAATGATAATTACGCCGTGGATGAGGATTGGTGAAAATAGAATGGTTGAAATCTTTCTGTCCTTCGGTGCCACCGAAGCCAAACCCCCTGAAGATGTAGATGCTATTTGTGATATTACTGAAACAGGAACGACACTAGTTCAAAACAACCTAAAGCTTATAGAAACCGTTGCTCATTCAAGTGCTCAATTAATTGCAAATAAGAATTCATTAGAAAACAAGATAAAATCCGAAAAAATCGCAGACATACTTGCTCTTGTCAAGGGAGTTGTCGAAGCAAGGAAAAAACTTCATATTTTTGTTAACGTGAAAGAAGAAAATTTGCAGAAATTGTTGAAAAGCTTGCCTGCCCTTAAGAGACCCACAATAAGCAAATTGAGTGAAGAAGGCTGGTATGGAGTTAACACGGTCATTGATAAAAATGAGTTCATAAAGATAGTTCCAAAGTTAAGAGAGATAGCTCAGGGACTCGTAGTGTTGCAACCAAAGCAAATACTCCCATTAGAGGAACTAAAACAGGTTATGGGTCAGTGATAAAAAAAATACAAGTAAAGAATGGAACAAGAGAAGCAACCCTAATTCGTAGTTTTAACCGTATACCTCAGAATAGTCTTATTGTTCAAAAAATAATCAACGATGTTATCAAATTTGGAGATAATGCAATAATAAAGTATACTAAAAAATTTGATAATGTAAAAATCGATTCTATTGTAGTAGATAAAGAGGAATTTAAAAAAGCTTACCAAGAGGT
>VBPR01000050.1 GCA_005877345.1 Nitrososphaerota archaeon | reverse complement strand
TCCTTTGTGAAGTAACAAACATAAGTAGAGCTATAAATGATGGCATGCCATCATATTGTGTAAGACAAGCCATAAAACTACTAGATTTTGCAAATCTTGCTAAATCTACAATAACTGTATTGGGACTAGCGTTCAGAGGAGATGTGTCAGATACACGTTATTCTCCTACTTATTCAATAATAAAAGAGTTACAAAGGTTTGGAGTTAAAGAAATTAGAGTGCACGATCCACTTGTCAGCAGTGATCCAAGTTTATCCAATCAAAGTAACGTTTTTTTAACGTCGGACCTGAAGAAAGCAGTAAGAAATAGCAATTTGATAATTTTGGCAACAGATCATCAAGAATATAAAAAACTTGGTAAGACATTTTTTGGAAATATTCCTGTATACGATGGCCGTGGTATATTAGATAGAAATTTAGCTAAAGAGATTAAACTCCTTACAATAGGACAAGGAAAAAATAATTTGTAATAACCTTTGAAAAGCATAAATTATATGTTTATTAAATGTTCTTAGAATGAGATAGTTTCAATTGTAAAGCCTAAATCCTCTAAGGTTTTTATACATCCTTCCTTATCTCCTTTCAAAGTCGATGCAGAACTTTATCCACTTATTAGGAAATCTGCTATCATAGAAATGAAGATGCATGTATGATGCAATGGAGTTATATATCAAGACTCCGTCATGCTTACCACCATTAATTCCGCTTCCACGTTTCAATTTATACACATACTTTGAGTCTTGTGGAATATTTTCTATCTTTGAGTAATGAAATTCATGTCCTCGTATGTTTTGAATATTACCAAAAAGATTGGACGTCATATCAGCCTGAGTATAATTCAGTGTCAATCTACCTGTCATTATTGTGTTGGCATCTATTACTCCTACCATTTTAAATGGCTTTTTAAAATCTCTGTATCCTGCTATTGATTTGGTCAGGTACATTAATCCACCACATTCTCCGTAAATTGGCATTCCCTGTTCTACCGCTGTTTTTATTGATCTTCTCATAGATTGGTTTGAATGTAGTTTGTCTGCCATGACTTCAGGAAACCCTCCACCCAACATTAATCCTGACACATCATTAGGAATATGGTTATCATTTAAGGGACTAAAAAAAGTTATCTCAGCTCCTAGATTTCTTAAGCTATTTAGATTCTCATTATAGTAAAAGTTGAAGGAATTGTCAAGTGCCACGCCTACTTTAAGTTTTGAAATACTAGATTCAGATTTCTTTACAATATCTGTGAATTTTGATTTTTTTAATTTAAATAATGAAACAATCTTATCATAATAGATCTCTTCTGATACTTTTTTAGCTACTTTCATTATTTTGGATTTTTTCGTATAGTCTAACTCGTCTGTTGGAATTAATCCGAGATGTCGTTCATCCATCCTTAATTCATTGTCTCTCTGTACGATACCCAATACAGGAACTTTAATTTTGCTTTTGCAAGCTTCAGTTATATATCTTGAGTGTTTTGGACCTGAAACATTGTTAAGAATTATTCCTGATATTTTCAACCTCCTGTCAAAATGCAGATAACCAAACGCCATAGCTGCAATTGAGCGTGCCGCCTTTGCTGCGTCTATTACCAAGATGACTGGGGTGTTTAGAATTTTAGCGACATATGCAGTACTGGCAAAATCGCTCTTTCCAGATAATCCATCAAATAATCCCATGACGCCTTCAATTATCGCTACATCGACACCTATTGCAGTATTTTGAAGGGTTGAAATAATCCCGTTGTTTCCCATCATCCAAGCATCTAAAGTACGTGATTCTCTGCCTGTAATTATCTTGTGATAACTTGGGTCTATGAAATCTGGGCCTATCTTAAATGGTTGAACTGAAAATCCTTTTTTATATTTTAACGCATACATTATAGCAAGAGAAATAGTTGTTTTACCAACACTGCTAGTTGTGCCTGCAATGATAATTGTTGGTGGTTTCGTCATTACTTAATCGATTAATTAACTAAAATTTAGCTGATATTTATCATATCTTTTTAATAAGATTTAGCATTATTCCATAAATTGTCCTTTTACTGCAAATAATTGAATAGAAGATCCTAGCATAGAACTTAATAGAACCCTAACCTCAGGATAAAATTAGATTTAATGTTCAAGAACCTCTTTAAAAAAATAGACGATGTGTTTGCTGGTCATGGACAGGAACTTAGCAATGAAGAAAAATTCTTCTCCAATGTGGTGGGGTATCCCGAAATAAAGAAACTGTTATTGAAATCAGTGGTGGCAAAGGAACCAGTAAACATACTTTTAACAGGTCCACCCTCTTCTTCCAAGACTGTATTTCTTCTAGAAATGTTAGAAGGTTTGGATGATACGTTTTTTATAGATGCAGTTGCTGCTTCAGGCCCCGGTATGATGGAGCAATTATTCAATAACAGTACTAAATATCTTTTAATCGATGAAATGGATAAGATGAAAAAGAATGACCAAGCTGCTTTGTTGAATGTTATGGAAACAGGGATTCTTTCTGAAACTAAATTGAAGAGTAAAACAAGGCAAAAACGGATGAAGTTATGGATTTTTGCTACAAGCAATGACGTTGAAAGAATATCAGGAGCATTAAGATCAAGATTCATGGAATTGCATTTGGAAGAATATAGATATGAAGAATTCATAGAAATTGTCCGGCGACTGCTCAAGAAAAGGTATCATCTGGGTGTAAGCTTATCGGAAAAAATTGGCTATGCAGTATGGAATCAGATGAAGTCTAAAGATGTTAGAGATGCAATTAAGATTGCGAAATTGACCAAGTCATCTACTGATGTGGATTGGCTAGTTGAAGTACAGATGAAATACGGGAAGAAAAGGACTCATTTGGAATAGAATTTGCAATTTATGCTAGCTCTAATAACGCAAACTTGTTGACAAGATGCATTGTTAGATATAAATGCACAATTTCTGTTGGTAATACGGATCATGAAAGAATGGATTATCTTCCGATTATTTACCTTCTCGTTACATTATGCGTGATAAAGAAATAGAATTTTCTAATTGTTTACCACGATGTACAAGCTAAAAATATTCTCAGCTACCCTTTTCATTAATCTTTAAATATTTTTTCTGATTATTACGTGATAGAATATTAACGAATTTGAAAAGAGAAAGGGTAATGTGTACCTCATTTTGAGCGTGGTGAACATGGATTTGTGTAAGTCGATCTACCCTTTTTCCTATTGTCACATACCCTTTTTCAGCTAGAGTTTCTAAATGGGTAGCCTAATTTAAGAAATGGGTAGATCAAAACAAAAAAAGGGTAGATCGATTTTAAAAATGGGTAGATCAAAACAAGAAAAGGGTAGATCGATTTTAAAAATGGGTAGATCAAAACAAGAAAAGGGTAGATCGATTTTAAAAATGGGTAGATCAAAACAAGAAAAGGGTAGATCGATTTTAAAAATTAAGTTCCATTGCCATCAACCATAAAATTATATTCTGTTATGAAAATTTTTATTTCTATTGCAGATGTCATCTAAACAGTTTTCCCTTGCGCCTGATATATTTCCACCAAATGGTGATCAACCGACAGCTATAGATCGCCTTGCAAACGGGATAAAACAAGGTAAAAACTTACAAACTTTACTGGGTGTGACAGGTAGTGGAAAGACGTTTACAGTGGCAAATGTAATTTCAAGGATCAACAAAAATACACTTGTGATTTCTCATAACAAGACACTGGCAGCTCAGCTTTATTCAGAGTTTAGACAGTTCTTCCCACATAACAACGTTGGCTACTTTGTAAGCTTTTATGATTATTATCAGCCTGAAAGCTATCTTCCCCAAACTGACACTTACATAGAAAAGGATACAGAAGTCAACGAAAAAATTGAAAAGATGCGCCTTGAGGCTACTGCGATGCTAATGTCAGGTGAGCCTACAATAATAGTATCAACAGTTTCGTGTATCTACTCGCTAGGATCTCCACAAGAGTGGGATCAGAGTGCTATTACTCTGTCAAAGGGAATGGAAATTGAGAGGAAAACCCTCATTCATAAGCTTATCGAGGCCCGATATGAACGAAACGATATAACTTTATCACCAGGGAAATTTAGAGTCAAAGGCGATATTATTGACATAATACCTGGATATTCTGAAGACATTATAAGGATATCTTTATTTGGTAACCAGGTTGAAGAGATAGGTGTTCATAATAGCGTTACCATGAAGAGAAAACGTGGTGCTGATACTGTCAAGATATTTCCCGCAAAACACTACATAATAGATGATGATACAAAGACTGATGCATTATCATCCATACGGCTTGAACTTGAAAAGTGGCTTCCAAAACTTCCAGGGGAGCTTGAAAGACAGAGACTAACATCTAGGACCAAATATGACCTTGAAATGATTGAAGAGTTAGGTTACTGTTCTGGAATTGAAAATTACTCGAGACATCTTGACGGAAGACGCCCTGGACAACCACCATTCTGTCTTCTTGATTTTTTTGGAAATGATTTTTTGCTCGTAATAGATGAATCGCATGTAACGCTGCCACAGCTTAGAGGAATGTTCCATGGTGATTATACCAGGAAAAAAAGTCTTGTGGATTATGGATTTAGACTCCCAAGTGCATTTGATAATCGTCCACTAAAATTTGAAGAGTTTGAGAAATATCTAAAATCAACAATGTTTGTCTCTGCAACGCCATCAGATTATGAAAGAAAAAATAGTTCTGCAATTGTAGAACAGTTGGTAAGACCAACGGGACTAGTTGATCCAAAGGTTGAGGTAAGGCAAACAAAAGATCAGATAAAGGATCTAATAAATGAGATAAATATGCGTGCGTCCAACAATCAAAGGGTACTTGTGACAACGCTTACCAAGAGAATGGCTGAAGACCTTGCAGAATATCTTGCTAAAAAGGAGGTGAGGGTGAGATATATGCACTCTGAAATTGAAGGACTAGAAAGAACTGAACTGATACGCCAGTTAAGAATTGGAGAGTTTGATGTACTGGTTGGGATTAATCTATTAAGAGAAGGTCTTGATATACCAGAAGTTGGTCTTGTAGTAATACTTGATGCTGATAAAGAAGGATTTTTGCGTAACACAACAAGTTTAGTGCAAACTTTTGGGAGGGCATCGAGAAATATTGATGGAACCGTAATAATGTATGCAGACAACTTTACACAGTCTATGAAAGAAGCGATATCCGAAACTGAGAGAAGAAGGAAAAAGCAGATCACTTACAATCAAAAATATGGAATTACACCAAGGACTATAGTAAAGGCAGTTGCAGAGAGGGAAGATCAAGCAGGAATAGATGTTGAAATCAAGTCAATGTCAGCAAAGGATCTTTCAAAGCTTGCGATTGAGATTGAGATAAGCATGAAAAGATATGCTGAAGACCTGAATTTTGAAAAGGCGATAGAATTAAGAGAACAGCTAACAAAGATAAAAAGAGTGTTAGACACTCAGATTATTGAGGCCTCAACTAGTAGATAGGGCAATAATAGGTGTAGATGGATAAAATGAATAATATTAGTAATAATGTGGCTCGCGATAGTATAATCATCAAAGGTGCCCGGGAGCACAATCTAAAGAATATCAACCTTGAAATTCCCAAAAACAAACTGATAGCTCTAACGGGTATATCTGGATCTGGTAAATCAACTTTAGCCTTCGACACAATATACGCAGAAGGACAAAGAAGATATGTTGAATCTCTTTCCGCGTATGCAAGACAATTTTTGGAGATGATGGATAAACCTGATGTTGATTCTATTGAAGGTCTATCTCCTGCGATATCAATACAACAAAAGACCACTAGTAAAAATCCCCGTTCAACGGTAGGTACTGTGACAGAAATATATGATTA
>VBPR01000271.1 GCA_005877345.1 Nitrososphaerota archaeon | reverse complement strand
TCTGAAAAATACATCATTTCTTCTACCAGTGCGAGGTACGTCAAAGTTACGGTAAACGGTAATAATGTAAATGACTATGCGCACATAACAGAACTGGACATATTTGCATCAGGCGATAAATTTGGGGTAATAAAGTTGTACCCTACAAAGAGTGGAGGCGAACAGTGGTATATGAATATGAATAACCCACTCGGTGATAGTAGGTTTAATCCTCAAAACACTATAACACAAAACCCTGACGGCTCATGGAAGATGAAGTCAACAAAGGTACGGATGGCAGTTTATACATCAACAGGGTATGATGAGAATGCTATTGATACACTTGACCATAGTGAACTTGCAGCAAAGGGCTACATGCAGGCACCAAACGATTGGAGAAATTTTGAAATGACACAATACGTAAAGGTCAATACATCGCCAAGTGATGACAATTTCTCTCCCAACGGAAGAGGGGGTAGACATTATGGTGATGGTCCGCCTGAAGGCTGTGAGGGCTCATCTATGAAGGGCGACGTATTCTTTTCTGGAAAAGTACGGTTTGCTAAAGAACAGTGGCATGTAAGCTACGTTTTTACTAGTTTGAAATCTGCAACAAGTTCAATAGTGGATAGATGGATTGGAATAAAGTTTATCGTATATAATTTTCAGGAAAATGGTAAGACTGTGGTAAAAACTGAGCTATGGCTTGACAAAAATAATAATGGTAACTTTGTAAAGGTGGATGAGAATGTAGACAGAGGTGGTTGGGGGACAGAAGATACAGAGTGTGGCGGAGCACCAGATCAGATCATTAGCTGGGGTGGACCAATTACTACGTTTAGATGGGACACCGCAACTGATGTTGACTTTAAGTTCTTAAGCGTCAGAGAAATAAAACCTCCTCAATAATTTTTATTACTATAGATCATCACAAAATTGGAGAACAAGTAAAATAATGACATGATAGTGAAAGAAGGACAATAATCTGCTCAGTAATCCTGGAGAATATGGGGGATTATCCCATACAATAAATAAATCATCTTTCTGTTTTGGAAATTTACTCTTAATTGGTAGCCAAGTCCAATTTTTTATGTTATATATTCATATTTTGCAATTTGGGCAATTACTAGGAAATATTAGATTAGATGAGATTTGAAATGCGATCGCCTTCTCATCTAAAATCCTACTTTGGCACTATTCTGAATATTGCGCCGCTCATAGGTTTGGTATAAGAGATGCAAAGATTTCCAGGTTGATAAATTGGGCCACAATCATCACCACCAGCATATATAGAAAGTACATAGAGATAGCCATCAGGACCTACTTTAATGTCAGTTATACCACCGAAGCCTTTTGCAAATGAAATTGCCTGTGTTTCGTTCTGCTTATATTGTCCAGTAAAAATCCTGTTCGATTTTGATCCAGTTTAAATCTATATATATTGCCATCGTGAAAACCGCCGACAATTAAATTATTCAGGTATTGTTTGCCCAGTTTGCTTGAATTCAAGAAGGAAATCGCCGTTGGACCGGTTGATGTATCAAACCAAGTAAATTCTGGTGCGCTGTAGTGTCCAGCGTTGTTGTAACTATATAATTCGGTAACATTTGTAGTAACATTGCCTGGAAAATTTTCATTCGTTTCCCAGATTCCTTGTACTTTGTTCCAACCACTGTTAAACCCGGGATCTACAAGGTTAATCTCATCCCCAAATTCAGGACCGCTTTCTGTATCCCATAAATTCCCAGTTATTGGATCAAAGGCAATCCCAAAGCTGTTACGAATACCATATGCAAAATACTTGTCTAAGGGATGACTCTTGCCTAAAATTCCTCCATTTATTGCTTTTCCATTTTGAGTAATGCGCAGGATACCGGCTCTTCCGTCTGCTTCCACACCTTCCTCATGGTTCTGAGCTTTTGTTATGATAGGTGAGTCTCTCTTATTGTCACGAGTTAGGTCTCCAATTGTCAAGTATACGTTATTATCGGGACCTACAAGAATTTTTCCGCCGTTGTGAACTGTATCAGGAACAGAAGGAAGGTCTAGCAGTAGCTTTGGGTTTATCAGTTTGTCTCCAACAAGTTGGTATCTGTAAAGTCGATTACCAAGTGGAACTTCACCTTTCATGTCTCCACCATCTTTTGATTTGCTTTCAGTGTAGTAGAGAAACACATATACGCTTTGTTTATCCTCGCTTTCTTTGTTCAAATGCTTTGAAACAGCGATACCCAGCATGCCTCTTTCTTGCCTATTTGCCACATTAACATCTAGTAGTGGTTGATTCATAATGGAGCCATTTACAATTCTAATTACTCTACCTTCATTTTTTTCTAGTACTAAAATATCGCCAGGTCCCAAGAAAGCCATACTTGTAGGAAAATTAATCCCTGTTGCAACTTGCTGTACTTTTAAATTTGGATCACTGACAACAGGTCCACCTTTATATTCTAAATTTAATTCTCGAATATTTTTGAGATCATAAAAAACTGTGTCGCCATTAGTACTCTTCCTTAGATATATCTCATCATTACCAGTACTATTATCCTGCCAGATAACAAATGTGTTATTACCAAATGACTCGATCTGTGGTGATGTCGAAGATCCAGTATTATTACTTATGTTAGTTGTATTTCCAAAAGTAATTCCACCATTATTACTCTTCCTTAGAAATATCTCATCATTACCAGTACTATTATCCTGCCAGATAACAAATGTGTTATTACCAAATGACTCAATTTGAGGTGATGTCGAAGATCCAGTATTATTGCTTAAATTTTTCTTACTGCTAAACTTACCTGCATCCGTACTCTTCCTTAGAAATATCTCATCATTACCAGTATTATTATCCTGCCAGATAACAAATGTGTTATTACCAAATGACTCAATTTGAGGTGATGTCGAA
>VBPR01000270.1 GCA_005877345.1 Nitrososphaerota archaeon | reverse complement strand
TACTCTTCCTTAGAAATATCTCATCATTACCAGTACTATTATCCTGCCAGATAACAAATGTGTTATTACCAAATGACTCAATTTGAGGTGATGTCGAAGATCCAGTATTATTACTTATGTTAGTTGTATTTCCAAAAGTAATTCCACCATTAGTACTCTTCCTTAGAAATATCTCATCATTACCAGTACTATTATCCTGCCATACAAGGAAAATATTGTTTCCCACTGGAGATACCTGTGGAAGTAACAATTCAAAAGGATGGTTTCTGGCATGAGTATTATCATTATTTTGTGCGTAAACTTCATAAATAGTCATTAACGACGCTAGTATCATAGTAAATGAAATTAATATCACGATGCACTTCTGTTTCTGGTTAGCCCAGCATTCACTGAACGACTTTTTCATATCAAATATCATGATAATACCTCGAATGGGATTTACGTATAGACAAAATACGCATTTTCCTGTATTAGCCAGTTAATTTGCATTAATATAATTTATTCTGTTAAATTCACTAAAGAAAATAATGATGTCAAATATTAATAATCCTCTAAATTCATGTATCAATTCACACTATATACTATTGGCCCAAACAAAATGAATTTAGTTCTGTTAAATTAATCGATTTATTGTCAAAATATCACTTATTCGTGGGTTTGAAAACTAGATTATAAAACTATACATAACAATAGAATTACTATTCGTTTAGAATATTCGATGAACAAGGAGCGGTTAAAATATATTTTAATTATTTTGGTTCCACTTGCCCTTTCTGCGTATACTCACCTTTGGAATTTACTTGGGTTCCCTTCTTTTCATATCGACGAAGCCCATTACATGCGTAGAGCGATGTCCGTTCTTAATGGAATGGGACCGCAGGAATCAGCTGCAAATGCATATCCTCGTACATATGACCAGCCGTATTTCGGGCAGCTATTCATAGCTGGCATTTTAGGACTTGCAGGCTATCCTGACTCACTTAAACCAGGAGCTGATTTACACTCCATAGAAATGCTACACCTTGTTCCAAGAATATTAGTGGGTTTTTTAGCGATTGTAGACACTTTTATATTGTTTAAGATTGTTGAGCGGCGCTATAGTATAACTTTTGCATTAATTGCTGCAGTATTTTTTGCAATTATGCCTTCAACTTGGCTGTTTAGGAGAGTCTATCTTGAGACTATTTTGATGCCATTTCTTCTCACTTCTATATTATTGGCATTATACCTCAAGGTACCTAACGATAGTAATTCACCAAACCCAAAATCAAAATATTATATAAGCAAGTATGTTTTGATTTTGCTGTCTGGAATTTTCCTCGGTCTGGCAATCTACACAAAGATTCCAGCATTTACAATGATACCATTAGTAGGAACCATGGTATTTTTTTATTCTGGGAAAAATCTAAAAAGCCTTGGAATTTGGCTCATTCCGGTTATCAGTATTCCACTATTATGGCCTGTATACAGTATTGTAGTAGGTCAGACCGATCTGTGGGCCTATTGGGTTTTATGGCAGGCAGAAAGAGATAGACCTCTTTCTATATCACTAGCCAATTTCTTTTCAATCGATCCTCTGCTAGTATCGATAGGAGTCGCAGGTCTGGCGTTGACTGCAATTAAAAAAGATTATTTCCCTCTGTTGTGGATTATTCCATTCTTAATATTTTCTTATTTTATAGGGTGGGTCCAATACTTTCATCTGATGCTTATCTTTCCTGCCTTTTGTATTTCTTCAGCCATACTGATAGGGTCTATACAAAGCTTTATTGCAAAATACTCTCGTGTATTGTCATATACAATAGTTGGATTTGTATTCATCTTTGGAATTGTAACTACAACTATGCTTATTACATTAGACGTAAATTCTGATTATTTTAGGGTATTTACAGCAATCGCAGAAAAGATTCCTGAAGCCGACCAAAAAAATGAAAAAATAACTTTAATCGGGAGTCATTGGTGGGATTGGGATTCTTACTGGATATCTCAGTACATTCTCAACAGGCCTTATCACTGGATTGATCCACATCTAGATCCAAAATTCAAGGATAAAATTCTTACAGACAAAGTGCTGATCGTAGCTGATCCCATTTTTGTCGATTCTCTATCACGTAAAATTAACAGCGACAATCTTCGTCAAATAAGGAATCT
>VBPR01000273.1 GCA_005877345.1 Nitrososphaerota archaeon | reverse complement strand
AATATTCTTGGCATCATTCTCATGTAACTGATATCTCTTGTACTTCCCATCTTTGATCTCTGTAATTATTTTAAGAGCAACCAAGCGACCAACATGCCAGCTTATAGATCTGGCAGATATCTTTACACTATTTACAATATCTGTTTGAGTGGGACTTTTTTGTTCTATTATAAACATAAGAATTTTTCTTGCAGTTTCATGAGTCAAGACTTCAAGTATATCTTTTTCATTTTCTTTAAAGAGTCCAGCAGCAAAGTAATGTTTATACAATCCACGTCTACTTGATGTTATCCTGCCCATTTTTTCTAATTTGTCTAATTGATATTGAACTGTTCCCATTGAAACATTCATTGCCCTTTTGATTCGACGTAAGTGACATCCCGGATTATCCTGTATGAAACATAACACTTTGTCAACAGTTTCATCAGATTCATCCATTTAGATGAAGCCACCCAAAAAGTGTAACGAGTAGTAACGTAGTGAATATCCA
>VBPR01000274.1 GCA_005877345.1 Nitrososphaerota archaeon | reverse complement strand
TATTTCTCAAATATTCTTTCTACATTTAAAATTTTGAAGAAACTTCTATTTAGTACGCATAAATTTGAACTCCTAGCTAATATATTTACTTGGACAGTAAAATCATAAGACCTATGACATTAACCGCAAGGATGCCTGCAAGTGTAATTATACCCCACTTTTGAAAGTCATAACAAAGACTCACTTTATTCGCGACGTTGTAATAACAAAGCTCGTTTATGCAATTCCTCTTCTTTGGATATTATATGTTATAAGAGTGATAGCTGAGTAGAAGTTGGTAGTCTAATAGCAAGAATACTGTTTGAGAATCAATAGCGACGGACCCGAATTGATATAGGGGCATTCATATGAGTCTCTGGCAAAATAAATATCCTCAGTTGGTGCTTAGTATGGTACAATTTGAGATTGCCTACACCTACTCTTTATGAAAGGAAATTATCCCGAATATTATATAGCAGAGGTATTCCTCACAAACCTAGTCGCGTTATTTGGTACACGAGAGCAGATTATTATACTCCTGATTTTGTGATTGGCGATAGGCTGATAATTGAAGTTGATGGCAGTATTCACAGCAGAGAATTTAAAAAGACACCAGATAGGATTCGTCACAGGGCATTACAAAATTTAGGATACATCGTCTATAGGGTGACCAATACACGAATTCGTGAGTCTCTCCAAATGGTTGCCGAAGAAATAATTCAACATTATTACGAGACAATTGATACTACTACCAAAGGCAAGATAGAGGAAATTCGGACGCCTATCACATATGATTCTATTCCTAAATTCATACGTGATAATATTAGTCAATGGGCAATTTCCTTTAGCGAGAATTTAAGCGAGGAATCCTGGAATTCATCTTATTTCAGAACTAATTTGGCCAAATATCATTTAGCTCTCGTTACCAACCAATCCGCTCTCGAACGATTTCTTTTGTTACTGTTAGGTTTAAACCTTAATGCTGATAATGTAGGAAAATTAAATTTTGATAAACTGGTTAAACTGTTCTGTAGAAGTATATTGATTGTAGAAGAATTATTTGACGAAGGCGGTAGCATGGCTTCTGTACATATGAAAAACATGTTTAATGTATCAGCACCGGGTTTTTTTAAGAATTTGGTTTTTATCGGAGGCCCAAGAATTAAACCCGGAATAATTACTATACGTAACCTGTCAACACTCAAAATGCATATAGATGATTTCAATCGACATTTTTCAGGTGTAGGGGTAAACGTCGAAGAGTCTGAAGTAAAGACAGAATGTATTTATTCAATGGAAAAAATGGACAATAATTCTCAATTCAGTTGGTTAAGGAAATGGTAGCCAGACTACAGTAAGAAAAACTAGAAATACTAATTATAATCAATATGAAAAATTTAATTCGTCCTCACGAAACCGAGTAAATTAACTTCCATAATAACGAGCTGGATTAAAATTCTCTAAAAGAAAAACTTTAAAGCTAACTTCATCTACTATACAGTGTGTCCATACTTTGAATCACTAGAGTTACTAGAACCAAGGAACCCGAATTATTGTTACCAAAATTAGTAAGGTCATAGCAAATATTCCTGTTTCAGAGCTACAATGCAGAGCTTAAATAGTTACGTCCTTTTCTAATTAAACGATGTCTAAAATTCAGGTTAGTGCCAAGATGAAAATTAACCCAGGTATGTTGGAAGAATTCAAACAACAAGCAGCCAAATGTGTGTCCACAGTAAAGGAGAGGGATCCAGGAACGTTACAGTATGATTGGTTTATTAGTAGTGATAAGACTGAGTGTGAAATTCGTGAGACGTACGAAAGTTCTGATGCATTCTTAGCACACATATCAAATCTTCGTGAGCCATTGCGGATACTTTTTGAAAAATTTGCTTCAGATCACTCAGTAGTAATTTACGGCGAGCCTTCCCCAGAACTGTTAGAAAACGCAAAAGCTAGGAGAATTGACGTAAAGGTATTTTCATTCTTGCAAGGACTCAATAATATGTAAATAT
>VBPR01000272.1 GCA_005877345.1 Nitrososphaerota archaeon | reverse complement strand
ATCCACTGAAAATAGACAACAAGTACTACTCTTTGAAGCCGGGCACCATAATGACTTACAAAGGCACTGATGAGGAGGGAAACTCGATGCGGGATATTATCACTGTCACCAACGATACAAAAGAGATTCAGGGGATACCCACACGCGTCGTTAACGATACTGTCTTTGTGAAAGGAAAATTAGTAGAGACTACAAATGATTGGTATGCTCAAGATGACAAAGGAAATGT
>VBPR01000049.1:6424-12953 GCA_005877345.1 Nitrososphaerota archaeon | reverse complement strand
AGAGATGAAAATGAAATGTGTTTGCTAGCCGTAACCCTCCTTTTGTTCTAAGTGGGATTCCACTGAGCGGTCAACCTGGGATCATACAGGAATGTTTACCCTTTTTGTCCTTGCTCCACTCAGGTCGGCGGTTTCATTCCAGTATTGACATCTTCAGGTTATTCACCATCATCATCATTTTGATCAACTGGATTTCCTTTCTGTTGCGTTGCCAGATGTCTCCACCTAATTATCGCTAATTTGAGTGCCTGTTATGAGGGAGGAGTTTCCTCTCTTTCGAGTGACCCACACGCTAGCTAACAAAATAAAAGTAAAGAGGATGACTAAAAAATCTTATGTCTTAAACTCTTTTTCAAGCATATCTCTTTTTTTACTAATCTGAAAAAGAGAATCAGTATGTTCATATGCCATATTCTTCGGTCTGCCGAACATCATTGATTGAAACAGAAGGTGATTTTCAGGAATTACAATACCTGTTTGGTCATCAGAATAAAGAATCTTTAGAGTGTCATCACTTTTTCTCATTGTCTCCTCATGAATGTGAACCATATTAGTATCGTCATGTTCGAAACCAAGCTCGCGGGCTTTTAGGCGGATATCTGCTGTACCTTTTGCTTTATCGAGAACAGCCACTCCAAATTCCTCATGATAAATATCAGACAGCGAATCAAAATAGGGTATCTTATTCTTGAATCTAATTGTCATTTGATGAAGGTGCATCATTCTTGACGGTACCTTGTATGCTTCCACGTACAGTTTTACTGATGGGAGGAACGATTTAACATCCTCTTGATGATGTGGATTTTTGTCCCACTCTATAGAATCCTTTACGTCTTTTGTATCTTCCAAGTCTGCCCATCGCCTGATTAACATAACATCATATCTTTGAATCTTATCCCCAAACTTTTCAATCATAGGCTGCATTATTCTTCCCATACCTGAAACGTTGCAGCTACCCTGAATAACGTACTTTTGATTTGCTGCCTGATCATAGTTGATCCTTGAATTGTGAATGATGTCGGCAACTTTTTTTTCGCCCGTCCTATCTTCGCCTCCTTGAAAAATTGCATTCTTATTCATTGGTAGGTAGAAATTTACTTTATTAGTATAACCAAATCCATCTTTAGCTGCATCTATCACAAGATCAGATTCTTTAACTGCATCAGAGATCGTGCCAGAAATATCATAACCCTTTTGTCTAAAGTCCGGTATTTTTTGTTCGGGAACATAGACCGCAAATTTCTTCGCAAAGGCTTCATCAACTCTTTTATCTATTGAATATTTTCCTATCCCAACAAATTGAATCTCTTTGTCATGAGAAAATGCAGATGCAAGTCTCTTACCTATATTTCCATATCCATTTATGAATACTCTTACCATTTCTCAATGTTTTTAGTGAAAATGAAGGATTATTTAATGTATTATTAACTGATTCTTGGTGATCTTATTCCTAGGTTCAAGGAATGTACTATCAAGATTAATCTCAGGTCAAGTCGATTTAATTATAATTGAAATATAACCATTAAATATCAATACCGTTAAAAAATTAACGTTACGGGATGAAATTATAGATCACAGTGTTTTGAAATGAAAAAGATATTAATAATTGATAATTATGATTCCTTCGTTTATAATCTCGCCCAATTATTTGGTAAACTTTCTACAGAACCAATTGTTATTCGTAACAACAAAATAAGTATAAAAGATATAAAAAAAATGCAACCTGATGGAATAGTTTTATCACCGGGTCCAGGCCATCCTGCAGATAGGAAATCCTTTGGAATATGCGGAGAGATTATTGAAACCATAGGACCAAAAATCCCTGTATTGGGAGTATGCCTTGGTCATCAGGGAATTGTACATGTTTATGGTGGCGAGGTAATTAATGCACACGTAGTAAGACATGGAAAGACAAGTAAAATAAAATATTTAGACAAAGAACTATTTGGAAAACTATCAAATCCATTTCTTGCAACAAGATATCATTCGCTCGTAGCATCCAGGGAAAATTTTCCTACTTGTCTAGAAGTAACGGCAATATCACTTGACGATTCTGAGATTATGGGTTTGAAACACAAGAAATATCCAATATATGGAGTTCAATTTCACCCCGAATCAGTTCTAACAAAAAATGGCTATTATATATTAAAAAATTTCATAGAAATTCTGAAAAGATAATGTCCACAGAATATCTACAACAACAAACAAGAAAAATTTTATCAAAGGAGAGTATTGATAAAAGTGAATTCAGAAAAGCAATAAATTTAATCTTCTTGGACGAAATTCCTGACTCTACAATTGCTTCTTTTCTAACTGCAATAACATATAGAGGAGTAAGCCACGATGAGTTAAGAATTATAAGAGAAATCATGATTGGACATTCTCATCTAATAACGCCTAACGTAACCGGTTCACTTATTGACAATTGCGGTACAGGTGGTGATATGGCTAATTCTTTTAACATAAGCACCGCTGCGTCTATTGTGGCCTCTACTTCTGGGATAAATGTGGCAAAACATGGTAACAGATCTTCGAGTGGAATGTTTGGCAGTGCAGATTTCTTTGAATATATAGGATTTAATTTAGATACTTCAGTAAAAGTATTAATTAATACTCTTGAAAGGATTGGGCTCTCATTCTTGTTTGCACCTAAATTTCATCCTAATTTGAAGAAGATTTCTGGAATCAGAAAACAGTTGGGATTTAAAACGATATTCAACATAATTGGACCCTTATGCAACCCCTGCACAAATATTACTGCTCAAGTTATAGGAATATCTGATCCGAAATTTTTCGAACTTGTATCTAATGCAATGATCAAATCCAATATCAAGAAAATTATTCTTGTCCACTCCATGGATGGCATGGATGAGTTGTCGAATACCGCAAGAAATAGTATGCTTATTCTAAAATCAGGTAATATTGAAAGACATGAATTAGATCCGAAACTATTGGATTTGAAGGTTGTAAAAAAAGAACAGATTCAAGTAAAATCAAAAGAGGATTCTGTGAAGACTACATTACAAACAATATATGGAAAATCTACTAGGGCAAAACAAGATATAGTACTTCTCAATGCAGCAATCGCGTTATTCGCAGGAGAAAAAACTACTGACATTAATGACGGAATAAGAATAGCCCGAGAGTTGGTAAAATCTGAAGTCCCAAGGAGTAGACTACGTGAACTTATATCTAGTTGTGGGAACGTTCAAAAATTAGATATTGTAGAAGAAAAATTTTCATTATAGAATTGAATTAATGAGTTCATTCATAAGTGCCAATTCTTGATACAATTAATATTGAAACAGTTCAAATCAAAAAGATAAAAAAGAAATATAGGATTTTATCTTCTTCTTGGTTTCGCCTTAGGCTTTGATTTTGGTTTCGTCTTAGGCTTTGATTTTGGTTTCGCCTTAGGCTTTGATTTTGGTTTCGTCTTTCCTTTCGTTACCGCCTTGCTCGGGCCACCACCAATCTTAAACATCTTGGTTCCGCAAACCGAACATGTCCCCTTAATCGCAGGTCTTCCATTTTTCATTGTTACCTGTTGCTCGCCCTTAATCGGCCTTTTTGCTTTACATTTTACACAATAACCTTCAGTTGCCAACACATTCAAGTTTATGGCGGTTCCTTATAAGAATAGCTCCGACGCTTTTCTATTTGGGGCGCCTACTTTGTCAATATATCGTATTGTTCTCTTACTCGGTGATGATGGTTTATTATCCAAGTTTTTTGGTTATCAGTATTTTAATATGCCTCTAGAGCGTTGTCAATTTCAAACTTGATGAATTATACCTATACGATCTTTCTACCGAATAAAAGATATGTAGTATGTCCAATCATTCGCATTGATGGCCTTGTTTTTCCCTCTCTCGCCTCTATATTACGTATCATGAGTTCTGTGCTCTCAATATCTATAAATCCTACTTCATTCAGGTGTTTAGAAGTTTTTTCCAATTGGTTCATAGTCGGACATATTACCGCTACAGATCCACTGTTTTTGAGGTATTTATAAACAATGTGTAAAACATTCCAAGGATCTCCCAAATCAATTATCGCAATATCAATGTCAGAAAGTTCTACTTCCTCCTTCGTTATGTCATGTTTAAACATTGAAACATTTTTTTCCACGCCTGATTTTTTGAGATTCTTTCTTGCGATTTCCATGAATTGTTCATTGACGTCATATGTAAAAACGTGACCTGAAGATCCTACGAGACTAGCAAAGAACGTAGTTAGTGATGCACTTCCCGTACCTATTTCAAGAACATTAGATCCACTTTTCAATCCAGTTCTTATTGCTATATATCCCAGATCCTTAGGATAGACTATCTGAGTCTTTCTGTCTGACTTCATCACAAAATCATATATTGTTGGTTTCATCACGTACACTTTTTTTTGTTTAGCAGTAATTACCGAAGAACCATACTCAAGTCCTAGTATCTGATCAAAATCTATAATTCCTATATGCGTGTGAAGTTTCTTACCTTTTTCTATTCTAGTTAACCAGTTCTTATTTGCCTGATAAAAAAATAAAACGTAAGCCCCTTCAACTATTTTCATATAATCAATGAATTTACGTAGTGGTAAAAAAATGTACCAATAAAGGATTCTAATTGTATTTGGATTTCGACAACATACTAATAAGAAAATTATAAATGGATTGCTTGAGAAGCCAATAGGTTTACAGGATCTTATTATAGAATAGAAGTGAATACCCAGTTGGATTGTTACGAAGTCCCAAAAAAATCCATCCTAATGGTTTGAATTTGATTTGCTGCCTTAGATTATAGAGTATTCGTCTGGTTATTGTCTTGTTGGTCAGCTTATACACTTCCTTTATAATTTGAGACTCCGGTATTCTCTTAATCGTTAGGTTGGTCATTATGCTTTTGACAAGGGCCTTCTTCGCATTTGTAAACTTTGGCACACTCCTATGTAAGCAATTTGTTGAAATAGACTTTCCTTACTTACGTTCCCTATTTACAAGAGGGTTGTGGACTGTCTGATTCATGGACCGGTCCAATCAAACAGAATATGCTTACTGGATCTGCCACTTCTATACTATTGGAAGCGAACTTCCGGGGCGTCCACTTCGTCTGATACTGCTGTTCCCCATGTTGTCACTGTGCCAGGCCGAACTTCACTTCCAAGAGCATTGATGGTCTGAACTCGTTTGCCAGGGGGAGTCATGGGGCCGGTCAATGCTTCAGCCTTAGCAATAACCTTTCCTTGTATTTCCGCGCTCCAATAGGCGAGATCTTCAGACACCTCAAATTTGATAGGCGCGTATTCAAGACCACGAACTTCTCCAATTATGTTCGCAAATAGTCGCATGAATCCGCCCGCTTTCCAAGTAAAAATTATATTCAGAGCCTTTCGTTGCTCTTCATCGGCTCTCTCGTCAAAAAATAATGCAAGATCTAGTTTCGTTTCACCCGCCCAAATAATACCCTTGAATTAGTCTAACATCAACACGTTCAATCCATCAAGTGATGTTTCCACACACTGTCCCTTCTTGATATGATATACCATTACCCCTTCGCAATCACCGTAACTAGGAGTTTGAGCGTCTGTGCATGGACATGGTATGTTGCACTTGCAAACATCAAACCAGTGTCCGGAAGCATTCCACTTTGGAACGTTATTGGTAGTGACAGTTTTCACTGCTTCCATATCGACTACCATCTAAAATCTCTCTTATAAGATTTATAACCCAACTATTTCATTTTCATCTATCTATCTGTCTAAAGGGCCAAATGAAACATTTCAAAAAGGTCTTTCGTCTTCTGTATTCTTGGGTCAGTGTTTGGGGTTGCCCAGTTACTAAAACTAGAAGCTCCTGTTAGTTGGTATTGTTGATAATTAGAATTTGGGACCTTGAACATCTCCATTAAATCCTTTAGCTTGCTGATTTGCTGTTCCTTTCTCTTTACTACCTTTAGTCATATTGGCATATTCTAAATGAAGGACTGTTTTATTTTATTTTAGGTTTTATTAATTAAATCAATATCATTGACTGATGGGAAAATTGGTTTTTTAGGGACTCGATGAACAGGAACAAGGACAACCAATTTTCCACCAGTTGTCTGAGCTTTGCAATTAATCTAATGTAATAAATTATAAATGACTTAAATCCACAAAAAATGTAATTTTAGTATCAATAAACCGTCAGCCATAATAACTCTGGTCGTTAAAACCAAAATTTCAAGAAATTTAATTAATTAATTTCGTTTCATATTCAATTGGGTGGAAGATAAAGTAACAATGGACTATTTCTTTTCAAACAATCTGAAGAATTATGTTTTATGGAATTGCTCTTGATTTTGCTCTGGATTAAATCTGTCTAAATCTTTGCCTAGGGTCATTCTTCGCAATTCTCCTTGTTCTTGCGTATTCAGGAAATCCCTTTGACTGTAAAACTTGCTTTCTTCAATCTGTTTCTTGTCTGGGTCTATATCCAGGTAAATATTTGGTTTCTTGATAGGGTCTATTTTGTGTCTCTTGTCTAGGACAAATCTTGTGGCTC
>VBPR01000049.1:2774-6363 GCA_005877345.1 Nitrososphaerota archaeon | reverse complement strand
AATTTGTCTATCCTTTCTAAATGCCGGTCTGTGAACAATTCAGCAATATGATAAAGACGCTGCCACTTGGTCGCCTCATCTTTCTTCTTTTGCTCCCTTGTCTGCTTTTCTTGAATGATATTTCTAACCACTTCTAACATTATTTTGTCTATATCGATGTCTAAAACCTTGGCCGCCTTTTAATAATGTTCTAGCATTCTAAGAGTAACTCCTGAAATTAGAAAATAAATTTTCTTTAGTCTGAACATGCAGTTGATGTTAGTTATTATAATTTTCGTATAAGCTGTGATTATGATAAATAAGCTTAATTTTATATTTATCCTAATCGAAGCTGACTAGATCATAAATTATCTAATACTTATGTAATTACTATGTTACCTACTGAGAGCCAGCGTCGAATAATGGAGCCACGTGGCTATATTAACGGGAGAGATACACTTAGAGAACTAATGAAATTACAAGATACTGCAGCAATTTTCATAAAAATTTCACCTAAAGATTATAGACTAAGTAATGGACTAGACTACTGTTGTGTAGTAGTAGAATACAAGGATGGAAGTAACTACTCACTACATGAATATGGAAAAGAGGCCAGAAAATTACACGAAGAGGCCACAATTATGGGAGGGAAAGAATAACTTTGAGTGAACAGAAAGAACGTATCATGTATGAGTTTTGCACTTATGTTATTATGGTCAACAAATTATAATATGGCTTAATCGACCGCCAATAGTTGTAAAACTACGATCTCTCGCCATGCCGGTATTGAACCGTAAATAAAGTCAATAAAGAATAAAAAAGCCTTTCGCCATCCTGTCAATTGGTAAAAACAAACATTTCATTACAGTGAGTTGCAAATGTATAATATGTCAATCTGAGACAGCTACTATGGCAAAAAGTCATAATGACACAAATAATTACTAGGCTTCCTAACTCCAAATTCGGGAAAATAAGCCAATTAATAAACTTTGGATTACATTTCAATCGTAAGTACTAAATTTTGGATGCTCCTGCTTGCCTGTTTGAAGAATAAAAAGATAACGATGTCAAAGATATAAGAAGAATGTTGAAATAGGTTTCATAATGGTTGTAGATGAAAAAATAGAAGAAGCGAGATACTTAGATAAAATTAAGAAGGTTACTGGCAGTAAAGATTTTATTCCAAATTTAAGTGCATATATGTGTGCGACAACAAGCATCCCTGACAACTTATTAGAAGATTACAATGTAAAATACGGATTAAAGGTCTCGCTAGATAGGCCACTAAATAAAGACATTTTTGAAGAAGTAGCGAGGAAAAGAAATAATCCGAACGCCATTGCATTTATCAAGGGTTATAATAATAACTTTAAGAAATTAAAAAGAGATAAAACAGCAAAATTGTTACTAACCAAGAGAAATATCAGAGTGCACAGGATAGACCTTCCATTACAAAAGAATATTAGTGCATCAATTATAGAAAATGTAGATAAAGACTCTACCATTTCGAATTGTATAGTCAAATGGTTGTTTGATGATTATGAAGAAGCGGATGTCATTGAAGTGTGCAAAGAATTCTTACGATTAATGAATGATTTTGTTAAGAACGTGACGACTAAATTTCCTTAGTCCCACGATTTTAGCATGACTCAAATTTTATATTAGTTTACAAACTGGAAATTCTTTACAATCTGATAAAATTGTGTCGGTATTTTTCTAGAATATCACTAGTGATATAGTAAACAATGTTTAAGAGAGTTGGGGGAGAAATATCAGATATGACCAAACAGAAGAAACTTTTCAACAAAAAAGGCGATTCTGTCGAGATTAAAGAGGACGGCAAAGACCTCACTGTCACAGTTCAATATACGACGAAGGTCGAGCCAAAAGTGTCTGCGACGCAGGATAACTTTAATGACCTACTCTCGGTTTATGCAAGGACAGGCTTTACCGAAGAGCCAATCCAATAGTTTCGTTTTGTAAATAGATTGTATAAATAATTTAATGAATGAGTTCGCTTTCAGCAGTGGGAATAATAATAACCGAATACTGACTCATTATTAAGTATAATGAAATTAGCTTCATTGTATTCTGGGGGTAAAGATAGTAACTATTCTATCTTTGAAATGAAGAAACGAGGACATGATGTAGTATGTTTAATTTCTATAATACCTATGATTAGCGATAGTTTACTCTTTCATTTTCCTAATATTCGTTTTACAGGAATCCTGGCCCAATCTATCGAGTTGCCCATGAGAAACTTTCAATCAAACAGTTCAGAATTAAGCGATGAGGTACTAGTTCTTGAAAAAGCCCTTGTGAGTATTAAAGATGAATTTGGTGTACAAGGCATAGTTCATGGTGGAATATCAAGCAACTTTCAAAAAAGGAATATTGAAACAGTCTGTAAGAAATTGAGATTGTCAGTTTTTTCTCCATTATGGAAATTAGATCCAAGTAGCTATCTTCATAAGTTGATAGACCAAAAATTTGAAATTGTTATCGTTGGTGTTTCACATTGTTGGATCATGATAACGTGAAAAGACTGGAATCAATGTCATTGAGGTATGGATTTAACTTAAATTTTGAAGGTGGCGAGGCCGAAACGATTGTTATTGACTGTCCGTTATATAGCAAAAAATTTCGGATCAAACAAGGAGTGGTGAAATGGACTGGAAATAATGGAATATTTGAAATAATAGATTATGAATTAATAGATAAATAAATGTTAGACAATCTTCGCTCGAGTCTTGGGGCAGCTTTAAAAAAATTAGTGGGAGCGTCAGACGTAAACGAAGAATTAATTAATTCTTTGTGTAAAGATGTACAAAGAGCCCTACTTCAATCTGATGTCAATGTTAGATTGGTACTAAGCATAACTCAGAATTTGAAAAAAAGATCCCTAGAAGAGTCTCCTCCTAAGGGATTGTCAAGGAAGGATCACATAGTCTCAATCCTATATGATGAACTTTCTAGATTGATGGGTTATAAGGGAGATATAACTCCACAAAATAAACAACCTGAAAAACAAGTTATTTCATTTTCCCCAGGAAAACTCAATGTTGTATTAATGTTTGGTATCCAAGGAAGTGGAAAAACAACGGTTACTGCAAAGCTGGCTAGATGGATAACAAAACACGGATATCACGTAGGGGTTATTGGAGCAGATACTTGGAGACCAGGCGCGCTTACCCAACTAAAGATGAATTGCGTTAAAATTAATGTTGAAGTATTTGGCGACGAATCTACTAAAGATGCTACTTTAATAGTTAAGAATGGAATTAGTTATTTTGGGAATGCAAGAGCCGATGTGGTAATAATTGATACTGCTGGCAGACACAAAGATGAAACAGAACTTTTAGAAGAAATGAAAAACATGTATGATATTTCAAAACCAGATTTGATTCTATTAATAATTGATGGAACAATAGGTCAGCAGGCATATAGTCAGGCAAAGTCATTCCATGATACGGTTCCGGTGGGAGGTATCATTATAACAAAGCTTGATGGAACTGCAAAAGGGGGTGGGGCATTGGCAGCATCTGCAGTAACGGGTGCAAAAATTTTCTTTATTGGAAACGGTGAAAGGATTGATGATCTTGAAGAGTTT
>VBPR01000049.1:0-2750 GCA_005877345.1 Nitrososphaerota archaeon | reverse complement strand
CATAAAAGCAAATTTAGATTTAGCTAAAGATTTGGAATTACAGGCAGATGAAAATCAGTCTAAACGGGTACTAAGCGGTAAAATGACAATCGAAGACTTTTATTCGCAGATGGAAAGTGTTGGAAAAATGGGATTTAGAAACATTATTGATAATTTACCAGGTTTGTCAGGGGTAGTCAAGGAAGACCAATTGGATGTGATTCAGGGGAAATTGGAGAAATGGCGGTATATTATCCAGTCGATGACAAAGGAAGAGAAAAAGAATCCTGAGGTAATAAATGATTCACGACGAAAGAGGATAGCAAGAGGCTCTGGTTTAGCAGAGCATGATGTCAAGGACCTCATAAAGAATTTCAATAATTCAAAAAGCATGATAAAACAAAGTAAGGGTAGACAAATGCAAGGTATGCTTAGACGATTGGGAATAGGATAAACAGATAAACTTAATTGAAAAGTAATTTTGAATACAATTTATGCAATTGGTGCTTAAAAAGACAATATATTAAAAACTATCGTCTCAAAGAAATAGTTGAGGATTGTGAAATATGTCATGGAATAGAGAACCAGATATACAAAATATCTTACAAAATTATTCAAGCGACAAGAGATTATCAATATGATACTTTCCTAATTGGATTGACATTAGATCACAGTTTTTATGACAATGAAGATAAGTTTAGGTCAAGATTCAAGATAAGAGGAAAAGAGAACATCAAAGCAAGTCTTTTACGTGAAATTAGAAAAAACTTTGGTAAAATTTCAAATAAAAAAATTGATTTGAATTCTCCTGATATTACTGTGAACCTACAAATAGGTAAAAAATTTGAAACTACTGTATCTGTGAATTCAAGTACAGTTATCCTAAGCGGACGATATCGGAAACGAAAAAGATTCCGATCCATATCTAATAATTCTGACAACGTAGATTGTTTAGAAATTAATCAACGTCATATTGAAAACCTCTTGAAAAAAAAATTGATGACTCTTTTTCATTCTAAATCCATTATTTTTTGGCCTCTCGGCAAGGAGGAACCTGAAAGTTTGGTCCTCGGAAATGGAAGACCATTTTATGTAACAATTAAGAATTCAAAATTAATTAGTTTCAAACATGGATTTTCAATTCGATCCAACGGACTCGTATTCAACATAAAAGAGAAGCTTCCAATTTTACCCAAGGCAATACCTTTCTACATAAAGAAAGTCAGAACACTTGTCACATGCGAGGATAATCTAAAATCATCTGATCTAAAATTAATCAATGATTTAGGAATCAGAATTATCGAATCTTACAGTAGGGGATATAAGAGTTGGAATTTCATTTATCAAATGCAGTCCGAACTGAAGACTCAAAAAAAATTTGAACTATTAATTGTATGTGATAACAGATTTCCAATTAGGAGATTTATTAATGGCGATGAGAATGTATCACCAAATTTATATCAGATACTGGACAAAAGATGCATGTGTGAGTTCTTTGATATATTAGATATAGCCAGCGAAGATGATTAGCTCAATTAAGAATATGTTCCCATAATATGAGTAACCCTCACCATATCCGAAATTAACCAAGTGAATGGTGATCTAATTTGTCTTTTGTTTGAATTCCGTAAATCCACATTTACCGCAAGTATTTCTATCTTTGTGTTCTGCCATGAAAACGCCCTTTCCACATCTAGGACAATCTCTCTTTTTCCGAGTTAGCTTGTCTCCAGAAATATCATAGAATGAATATATTTGAGATTTTGGACCTTTCTTTTTTTCTACCATAATCCTATTCCTCGACTATTTCTTTGATTTCCCCTTTTCTGAAGCTTGTTGTTTTTCTTTGAGTTTTACAGCCTTTGCTTCGTCAATGATTCTCTTTCTTTCCACCTTTTCTAAAAGTCTCATTGATATGTATTGTGGTAAAGTTTCTTTAGCGATATTTTCATCTTTGTAAATATGGAAAAAGGCATTAACATCAGTACTTCCTTTGTTGCATTTGATTTCTATCGGGATAATCGACTTTGAATCAACTTTATTTGCCTTGGATATTGTTTCAATTGCTTCCTTTTTGTTGATATTCCCAGGTACATTTCTAAAAATGACCTGGAGTTCTCTCCGATTCATTAATTGATTATCGTAATCACGTAACACTACCAAATCAGTACTCATATTAGTGTAAATCGAATCAATTTTTTACTCATATAAGGATTTCCAATCATGTTCTACGAAAGCCTAGGGAAATACGGGTCCGATGGGCTTCGATCCCATGAACTCTGGCTCCGGAGGCTTATGCTCGAAAATCAGCACCCTTTCCTGACTGGGCCACGGACCCCAAGCGGTATTGCAAAAATGAAGTATTTAATCGTAAATGGAATTACCTAAAAGCTTCGTATACCTAAGCCGGAATTAGAATGTGTTAGTTTAAAAACACTTTAGTAAAGTTAATGATACGCAAAACTTTACAGAATTATTCAGTAAAATGCCGTTGTCGAGCAAAGATCTGAGTATTAAAGCATTTGCAGTAGATATCGATGGAACTTTAACCGAAAATGGAAGTGGAATGATCTATCTACCTGCGGTTTCAAAAATGAGGTTTCTTGAAAAAATAGGGTACAGGGTTTTTTTTGTTACAGGTCGTACCTCTATTGAGGCATACATTTTGTCAGTATTTTTGGGTATGACCAGGGTAGCAGTAGGGGAGAATGGCGGGGTTGTATCTAACGGGCCTTCTGACCACACCATACTTGGAAATAAGGAATTGTGTT
>VBPR01000048.1 GCA_005877345.1 Nitrososphaerota archaeon | reverse complement strand
ATCAGAGAAAATAATTTCAGCTGCCAAACAAGAAGCAGAGGAGAAATCACAGAGAATTTTGGCAGAGTCAGAAACTAATCTGACAAAACTTAGAGAAAATACAAAACTTTCCTTTGATAAATCCGTTAAACTAGTAGTAGATTCGATATTAAACAAAAACGATGCGAACGAGCATTAGTTTTGGATTAAAGCTCAAAAAATTTAATAAGAATTAAAAATTAGTATAATTGAATGGAAATCCCTTAGCGACAGGACCGAATTCAAGCCAAATAGTGGTAGCAACTGTCGAAGGTCGGTCGTATTACAAAATTGTGAGTATGTTAAAATCTATGAATATTGGTTTTTCTTCTCTTTCTCCAGAAGAAGCTTCAAGGACAAATGCAAAAATAATCATAACAACAAGGAATGAAGCATCATTAATTAGAAGAGAAGATTTAATTTTCGACTTCCAGCTTGATACATCCCCAGCTCTCTTTAAGGCGATGCTATTAAAAAATTTGAGCGGTAATTATATTGAAGATATTTTAGTCGTAGGGGTAGACCCTGGAAACAGGATAGGAATCTATGTTTTATACCTACACACAGAATTATACAGTACCGTTCGAAGCTCCTTAAGAGAGGCGGTCAAATTCATTATGAATATACTGTCTTGTATAAATTCCAGTAAAAAAATACTGAAAATTGGAAATGGCGATTCGATTAAGTGCAACCATATTGCACAAGAAATCAAGAATCAGAATAGATCAGTAAGAATAGAGATCGTTAATGAATTCGGTACTTCCCGAAATATAATGCCTAATTGTCGTAGAAACAGGGATGTAGGGTCTGCAAAATCTATAGCATTCCGCTCTGGTCGTATTTTCCAAGTCAAGTAAATCATTGACTACTCTTTGAGGAATCTGCAGATATTAAATTACTAATCAATACTAAGCCAAATTAAAAAATTCTCAACTATTAGGTATGATAAAATAGAGATAGACTTCCAAACAAATGATTTAGATATCTTATCTTACTAGATTACTACCAGTTAACATTGAGCGAAACCCACCAAGGGAACTTTATAGAAAAGAAAATTACCTTGAAATCAAATAGAGTTTTTCTCCTAAAATTCATTGAATTTAATAACGGTTGTTTTGTTTCCCTTTCTGAAGATTTGTGCAAAATAGGTGGTCTCCATGTTTCTGTGGCATCTAATAACAGGACGCAAAGTGCCAGGGTAATCCCAAATATCAGGGATCCCATCTTTATGAAGACATTGTCGGAAAAAATATCATTAATGATAAATGGAATAGTAATAACCAATTTCAATAACAAAAAAACATTGTCATTGAGTGAAATGCAGGAGATCATGAATGAAGTATTAAAACTATTGGAAATGAAAACAAGTGATTAGGGAATGAAAACAAGATTTGAATTCAATAAGATCCGTCGATTTACGGATTTTCTAACTCAATTAGAGAAAACAAATCAACTAGTAAGAATAAAAAAAGCGGTTGATCCAAAATTTGAACTTGCAGCAATAGTAAGCAAGTTAGATAAAGGGAAGGCGGTACTTTTTGAATCAGTAAAAGATAGCAAGATAAAAGTCGCTGCAAATGTTTTAGGAACAAGATATAGAGTCGCATTATCAATTAATTCAAAAAATGAAAACTTGATACAAGAAAGGATTAATGACTCTATAAGGAATAAATCTGAAATAATAAATATTGATCGTAGTAATAATTGGGATAAAAACTCAAAGAACCTATTTGATTTGCCTATAGTGACACATTTTGAAAAGGATTCTGGAGCGTTTATAACTTCTTCTTTAGTGATAGCCAAAGACAAGGAAACAGGAGACCAGAATCTATCAACTCATCGCTTATTGAGATTAGATAAAATAAGAATGGCTATAAGAATGGTAGAAGGAAGACATCTACACAAATGTTTTACTAGTGCAAAGGAACACGGTGAGGACCTACCTGTTTCTGTAATAATTGGAGCTCATCCTGCTATCTCTGTTGCAGCAGCTTATCAAGCTCCTTACGGAGAGAACGAACTGAAAATAGCAAATTCATGACATTGACTAAATCACCGGGCACAGGTCTCTATATTCCTAGAAACTCTGAAATTCTCTTGGAAGGAAGAATTCTCGCAGATGAAACATCAGAGGAACAAATGGTTGAAATGCTAAGAACCTACGATATTAAGAGAAGACAACCTATTTTTGAATTAGAAAAAATTTACTTAACTGACGATCCCATTTATCATGACATTTTGCCGGGATATGGAGAACATAGATTATTGATGGGACTGCCAATAGAATCTAAACTCTTCCATAGCGTGAAAGATGTAGTATCAGGCACCAGAGAAGTTCATCTAACTGATGGCGGTAGTAACTGGCTTACTGCGGTTATTCAAATAAGAAAAAAATTGGAAGGAGAGCCAAAAAATGCAATTGTTGCAGCCTTTGCTGGACATCCCTCACTAAAAATTGCAATCATAGTTGATGATGACATAAATCCCAGAAATCCTACAGAGGTGGATTATGCGATTTCGACAAGATGCCAAGCAGATAAGGATCTATTGATAATACCAAATTCAAAGGGATCAAGTTTAGACCCTTCAAGTGACCAGAATAATCTTGTAACTACAAAAATGGGGATTGACGCGACTGCAACACTTTCAAAGTCAAAGGACAGGTTTGAAATAGCAAAAATACCAGGAGAGGAAAAAATTAGACTTTCAGATTATTTGTAGAGTGAAAAAGGCATCTTTGTGATGGTCGTAAAGCAATAGCGAATAAATTCTCTTTTTTTTAGGTCACTAATAATTTTGTATAATAGATTAAATATCCTTTATTCACATATTTCTAAGTACATGCATTGAGGCCCAACAATTTTGCAATGAGAGATTGGCATCTTGAACATGTTGAGAAAGTAATTCTTCGCTATATGAAAGGAATTTCTCCTGATGCATCATCTTTTGAAAAACGTAATTTTAAAAAATATAGTACTATTACCAGCTGTTCAAAACAAATAGAATATGATATAAAACATGGTGTGACGGCACAGGAGGTAGCTGACCTAATGAACAAGATAAGAAGTGATGCATCTTATTCTGAAGTAAGACAAAATCAAGAGGCAATACATAGATTAGATGAATTAGAAAGACAGCTAAACTCTCCAAAGAAATTAGGTTGGTAAAAAAATTTATTGCTAGATTAATATTTTAAAGTAACATTATGTCAGAAAATAGGTTTGTTTCTGGGAATGTAATTGTTGTTTACTGTAATTTCGTAGAATTAGAGTCTAAGGAACTCTTGCCTCAACACATCATGGAAAGAATATCTGTCTGTACCAGAATATATCAACGAATCATGAAATCCAAGCCGGATAAATCTGATACGATCATTAAAGTTGCTGCTGACAAGGACATAGGCAGTATGGTAAAAAATGAACTATTGAATAGCGGTATTGAAGAATCAGTAATATTTGTAGAAACCTCGTACAATGGAATAGGACACCTATTCTCTGTTATTATGGATGAAATAAAGAAAAGGCCCAATCCTCCAGTCATTTATTTTATTTCTTCCTATCAACAAAAGGATATTTTTGATTCCGCCACTGAAAGGTATAAGGGATACAAGATTCAATTTGAAGGCGCACTTGATAAAAGACCGACACTGAATATAGAAGCAGATGCAAAAAAGGAAAAGCTGGAAAAAAGGTTCACAAATATTAAGGAAAAGGGAAAGAACAAGATGATTGATATGCTTTTAAATTATATCTTCCCCGAAAGTAAAAAACGTTGATGTTCAGAAGATTTAATATCCAGATTATCGTCGCATAACAGATATGCGGTCATCGTCTAGTTTGGTTAGGACACTGGCCTTCCACTCCAATATACTGGAGAAGAAAGCCCGTAACCCGGGACTCTATTAAATTGGGGCGGGAATTCAAATCCCGGTGACCGCACTACGTATAGGAATTCATATCCAACACATAGGATTCGCTAGATATTTACGAATACAATGAGCAATACCTTTTTTATCAACATTTTGTGGTTAAGTGTAGTGTGTCTGCATATAAATTCAAGTCAAGTCAATGCAACCTCAAAAGATCATGCATTCATTAGATGTTTGATGGATGGATAATGGTTTAGATTCGAATGAGTGGTAATTCAGAATCGAAATTGAATGGTGGCTATTATAGGCTTATGTTCTATGCGGCATTGTTCGGTGCTTTTTCCTCGCTGCTAACGGCTGGATACATTACACTCTATAATCTGGGTGTCAAGTTCTTTGCGCAACCAAATCTCTTCTTGTTTAACATTAACTTTTGGCCACTGGTACTGTTGAGTGTCGCCGGTGTGTTTATTGGCCTTGCTATCAAGTACTTTGGGCAGCATGGGGGATTGGGAGTTGCACAGAGCCAATATGCCCAGACAGGCCACCTCAACTATCGTAACCTACCAAGCATACTTCTACAAGGATTTATAGCATTATGGAGTGGTGCTGCAGTCGGTCCTGAGGGACCACTTGTTTTTCTCACAGGTGGCGTTGGAAGCTTTGTCTCTGAAAGACTCAAGCTCCAGAAAGATGATGTACAAGTATTAGTATACAGTGCCATCGCGGGAGCCTTTGGTGGCTTCTTTGGCTCGCCGGTCTTAGGTGCAGTAGGTGCATTCGAGTACATGTACATCAAGGAGCTTGATTTTAATCGCCACCTCATCCCAGGACTCATTGCAGCCGCTGTTGGTTATGGAGTCTATTTTGCAATACTGCATACATCCTTTCTAGGCATATTCAGCTTTCCCAACTTTGCGTCTCTTCGTTTGGTTGATCTGGGTTGGGCACTGCTAGTAGGTGTCATAGCGGGGGTAATCGGCATCGTGTTCAAAGTCATATTTGGCATTATGAACAAGGCCTTTGGACGGCTTAACAAGCGTCCAGTTGGTCGCGCTATCATAGGCGGGGTAATTATCGGCCTAATCGGTTCATTCCTCCCTTTGACACTTTACTCAGGCCAAAATGAGTTGTTACAAATTATTCATAACCCTACTACATTTGGTATAGGAATACTACTGATGATGATGTTCGTCAAGATTTTGCTTACAAGCACGTCGTTTGCCACAGGTTTTGAAGGAGGTCCTATCTTTCCGTTACTGTTCATAGGAGGTACCCTAGGACTAGCACTATCAGAAATTATAACATTTATCCCACAGGGCGTAGGAGTTCTTGCAGGGATGGCTGGTGTAGCATGTGCTGCATTTCCTCTTCCATTAACCATAACTCTCCTGCTAGGACTGATGGGGGGACAAACTGATCTTTTGCCAGTGATTGCCATTGGAGCAGTAACAGGTTTCGTAGTATCCAAGGCACTGACTCCACTACTTCCAAAGCAGGGAAAGCAGTCAGCTGGGAGTAGCAACGATAAATCATCACAGTCATCATAGACTGCGTTCAGTCAAAAACTATATTTTAGGTTTAATCGGTTCAACTAAAAAGATCGAAGATACTAGTTATATAATTCATCTTTATGGTAACAGTTTTAAGCACTAGGGTTACCATGGTAATTAATGTAACGCAATTTTTCATAATGATTAGATCCCTGATGAAATAATAAATCTCAGAAAGGCATAGAATCATAACTAAAATAGATAAAAAGCAAAAAGTAAAAAATTGGATCCCAGCTAAAAAGATGTCTTTAGAAATGGATCGTGAAAATCTCACAAGAGAAAAAAGATTGCAACTAGGCAAAGACCTTCGAGAAAGATGCTCGCGCAGTAGACACGCCGAGTACTCGCCTTCCTTGCGGTCATGGAATCCAATAGACCTGATAGAGACTTCAAACAAAGGCAGAATTGACAGTCTTGTAGCCATAAGATATCAGCGAATGTTAGAATCACCTTTCAAATTCTTCCGAGGCGCTGTAATCATCCAAATCAGAGACCTATTAAACTCACCCATATCAGGGATAATAGTTCAGGCGTGTGGTGATTGTCATCTGTTGAACTTTGGAGGATTTGCCACGCCAGAAAGGAATTTAGCTTTTGACATAAATGATTTTGATGAGACCTTTCCCGGGCCGTGGGAATGGGACATAAAACGGCTTGTAGTCAGCTTCGCCCTGGCTGCAAGGGAACTGGGCTTTTCTAAAAACATAGCAGATGAGGCAGTTAAAATGGCCACGTACTCCTATCGCATTCGGATGTCTGAGTTTGCAGGACAGAGTATTCTTGACAGATGGTATGCAAAAATATCCATTGAAAATATTCTTGAGTTTTTCCACAATGACAAGGACTTTGTAGAACGTTTGAGAAAAGTCGAAACACGGGCCGCCTCCAGAACGTCAGAAGCACTATTTCCCAAGATCACAAGGGCTGTAAAAGGACACTTAAAGATATTAGATGAACCACCACTTATCTACCATTTCCGCAAAGCTAACAATTACCTGGAAAGACTAGGCAGGTATCTGGATGATTACAAGGCATCACTGCAGGAGAACAAACAAAAGTTATTTGATCACTATCGCATTGGGGACACTGCAATTAAGGTTGTTGGCATAGGCAGTGTTGGGACACGTTGCCTTGTCAGTTTGTTTCTTGCTGATGGTAAGGACCCATTGTTTCTCCAAACAAAGGAAGCTCGCAGATCAATATTGAAGAATCCAGATAGAAAGAGCCGGTATGAGAATCAGGGCTATCGCGTTGTACATGGGCAACGTCTTATGCAAGCTGCAAGCGACATATTTCTTGGTTGGTTCCGTTCTGATTCAGGACATGATTACTGTGTTCGTCAACTCCATGATATGAAAGTTTCAGCACAAGTTGAAACCTTCAAACCTCAGACTCTTCTAAGTTACGCAACAATGTGCGGTTGGGCTCTTGCCAGAGCCCATGCAAAGGTTGGAGAGGCAGAAATGATAGCTGGGTATTTGGGAACAAAAGACAAATTTGATGATGCACTGGTACAATATGCAAAGAGCTACGCAGATCAGGTGGAACTTGATTTTAAAGCGTTCAGGGCAGCTGTTCGTTCTGGGCGTTTGCGGGCAAGGACAACCGAATCAGGCCTTAAAGATTTAGAGATTTAAAAACATTCTGAGAAAAATAAAAGTCAGGAAGAAGTTTCCTCTACAACATTCGGAAGAACTTTTTGTTCAATACGTATAACTTTTCCATCAAAACTTATACTATTGAATGTGTCATACTTAATATTGGTAAGGTTTCTACATGAAAGGAACTAATCCGGCCGAATTAATGATTCCACAAAGTGCCTAGGTTAATTGTTAAGTTGTTCGTAAGCATTTTTCATAATCGTATAGTATTTGGTTGGGTGAAGCAAACCTTGGCTAGTGTTATTGTTGTAACTATTATTTACCAAATTAAAGTTAGGAGTATTGCTTGGAATGAAGCTCCACTCCCAAAACGCTAAACCCCATACTCCAATGTTCCTAAAATTATTAACTATCCTGTTGGCAATGGCCTGACTTATATCGCTTAGGGAAGGATCTATATACCAGACCTTTTCTCCTCTCTGGTTATACGTTTCCACTCTTTTTACATTATTCCATTCACCAATGTACAAGGGAACACCAGCTATACGACTTGTGTTCTCAAATAGCTGAAGTTTGTCACGTTGATATCCTTCCGATGGAATACCATACATGGAAAATTTGAATACAACATTTTCTTTATTGATAGGAGACATTTTTGCCAAATTGCTTGCGTTGACACCTATTGGACTTTTAAGATCGATCGGGATGTTCATGCTATAAATGATCGTTTTATTTGTCAAGTTTCGTAGCTCGTTAATTATGAAATTATTGTATTTACCTATCTTTGACCATTGATCGGCATCGTGAACCTGTGGTTCACTGAGAATTTCGTATCCCAACGTACTTGGATGTTTTTCAGCCGTCTTAACTATCTTTTTTAGAAAATCTAGCTGAAGTACCCATCCGTCTGTCCCGTTGACCCTTACAGCATCGTTCCACCAATTGGTCCACCAAGCTTTGGCAGCAACTGATTTTGGAGAACCTCCACTATTCTGTTTGTACAGTAACGAGTCATTAAATAAATAGTGAGGAAAACCTGTTCCCCTGTCAACATTTAGCCATGAAGAAGTGTGAAATTGGTGATTATCATAAATAACTTTTATCCCATACTTATCAGCAGTATTTGCGACTTGCTCTATTTCGTTCATGAATGCAGTTGGATTCTTTATGTACGATTCCCAATAGAACCTGTACCTTACATGATCTATAGCAGGTGTCTTGGAAAGGATCTGAAAGCTGCTTTCGTAATAATTATTTGGGAATAGAAATTTCGAGTCTCTTGACTGAGCCATACTTGTGTAGTATCCGCGCATGTTAATTCCAAGATAAGGGTGACCTTCCTGACTCAGGAATTGGCGGTTATCACTCACAGGACTGTTATAACCAATATTTGGCTCAGCTGCAATGTTATCGGCGAGGCAAGGGGATATGAAGACAGTACAAAGCATAATGACTACTGTAAATTCGATCCTCATCTTTTTATTAACGGAAACGGAAACGTAACTCTCGTAACTCTCATGTGCTCCCATATCCATGCTTTTAACTATAACTATTTGAAAGATTTTGAACATTGTACTAATAAGAGTACCTATAAACGAGCTCGGCCAATCTATAGAACGGATGCTTGTCATTAATTGTAATAATTGAAAACACTAGAGGAAAAAAATTGTGGTTCCAATGAATTAGAAAATCCAGATGCTGAAACATCAAGCTGTAATAAACTTCTAGTAACAAGTAACTGTTCTAATTACTAGTATTTTTATATACCTGGAACCAGTATTAGATTTTCTAAAAATTTATTTAGAAAATCGTAGCTGAATTTCTTTAGATAGCAAGTTCAAATCCCGATGACCGCAATTTATATTGCAAAACAGATTTTCAGAACCTATTAATCGTTGCACGTTAGTGATTATTAGTAATCGATCTTATTTCAAATTTTGAAACAGTCGTGGAACCTCTCTAATTTGAGTTCCAAATTAGAACAATACCCATTAAGAAAATTCTAGATATAGACCATAAATGTCAATATCCCTCAAATAAAGCCGCAGATTGAATAGATAATGCCAAGATTTTTATATTATTATCTGGATACAAATTTATCTTTTGTCTCAAATTATTAATCTTCCCAAAAATATGTATAAGAATAAGCATGAATTATTAGAGCAGGTATTTCAGGCAATATTAAAAAGCGGTGAGGACGGGGTTTTTCAAACTGAAATCTGCAAGGAATTCTCACTAGATAGTAGGGACGGATCAAGGTTGGCTGGAAATCTGGAAAGGCAATCTCTCATTTCTCGTGAAAAAATATTGCACAAGGGCAGATGGACATACAAACTAATTGTAAAGAAATCCGCCATCGCCGAATATAATAGAAAACCAATACAAATTGAGTCTGTTGAGGGAGCTCCGTGCTTTAGCTGTGCTTATCAACATTCGTGTTCTTCTGAAGATGAAGGAAGTCCTTATAGTCCGGCAAAGTGTGTTTGGTTAGAGGAATGGATTGTTGCTGGTTTCGAAAAGGGCTACATAAAGAACGAAAAATAAAAAAGTATAGTTCTGTTATCCTAGCTTGCTATTAAAAGCAACCGGATAGATCGTAAAAGCCGAGTCTATCTGAGCAGTTCCATTGACATTCCATTCCGTAGAGTTGGTTACAAACTTGCCATTATGTAATTTATCGAATAATTCTGAATTAGAATTAGTACGACTTAGTAGAATTGTTGACTGAAGCGTAGTAGGTGAATTTGGATACAATTGTGGTCTTCCATTTGGTGGAATATCTTCATATGAGAGAATTCCATTACCCAAATGAGTATTATTTGCGTTGACTGTGTACTCAATTTTAGAAGTTGAGAAGGCTTTATTACCTTGGTTAAGTATCTCAAAAGTTACTTTTAGCGGGATGGTATTGTTAACGAGATTTGAATTTTCAATTGTAATATTTTTGATACTTATTATTACATCTGTCAATTCACTACCGCCTTTGAGGAGGTCAGGAATAGCAGGGAAAAGTACAATAAACGCTACGATAGCAGCAATAGCACCTATAAGGATAGCTCTTCTTGAGCCGATAAACATAATCAGGATTATTATGTCATAAATATAATCTTAGTCCAGAATTCTATTAGTTAATCAGATGAGAAACAATCCATCGCATATTGCATAAATCCGGCTATAATAAATAGACTAAAATAATCTTTTGATTATAGGATTGTTGAAAATAATGGGAAAAAAGATTATTGCTTCTATTGTCATTATTGCAGTGATAGCGATTGTTATTTATTTAATCGCTTTTAGTGGAAATTTTCAATCAGGCGATTTTTCAAAAATAGGCCTAGCCAATATGAATATTACAAAGTCAAGTATTTTCAATCAGGAAGCAATTAAAGAAGCTAAACCACCCGAGTTATCAATTAAAGATATTAGAACAGGAAATGCTCATGATGGAAAGGGAAACTTTTCAATTATTTTTAATGTCTTCAACCCAAATAAAGGTACCGTTATACTTGAATCGATATCATACAATGTATACTCCAATTCTACAAGAATTGCTTCTGGTGACATAGGGAATCGGCCAGAAGGTTTTGTAGATTCACAAGATAGTATTTTTCCAGTTATTGGAAACGGTACACTCATTTTAAAAGATAAGAAAATAATCCAAAGTAGCAAGGATCTAAATTTATCCCAAATTACCAATGATATTAATGCTTCAAAATACCTAGTAAATGGAACCTATTTTTTCAAACAAACAGGCAGCTTCCAATCGACGGGCGGCGAACAGCAATTCAGCATTAATTACCCGCATCCGTGAAAATAAGAAAATCTTTAGAAAAAATTAAATGCTAATGAGATAAATCTGAAGATATGGCCGAAACATTCTTAATGTATGGTATTACAACAGGAGTTTTTGTAATATTCACCGGTATCTTGTTTGGGGTTAGAACAAGGAGGATTAATCAGCTGATTCATAAGTCAAGAGTAGAAAAATAAATTTCTTGACAATTATTTTTTCTTTCCAACTCCTAAAATATCCAGCATATGTCCTGATTCTTTTTGTTGCCCAAAACATCTTTGAAAATACTTGCATGAAAAACATAACTCGCTAGGTTCTACAACTGGTGTCTTTTTTTCCTTAAGCAAGAGGTGCAAGATTCTTGCTCTCCTTACAACTTGCTCAAACATTCTTTTACTTTTTGAAACACTGAATTCAACAAATTTGCCTTCAGGTGTAAAATAAACTATGAAACCGCCTATAATGTCGAAAATAAACATGCTTGCATTAGTGTAAAGAAGATCATTTGGATGAGGATATTCTGGTATTTTGGAGACCGGTACGAAATTAATTATCATATCATTATCTATTATTAAGTCTACAGTAGCGTAAATTGCAAGATCCTCAATCTTATACTCCCTTGTTATTCCGTTCAGAAACATTGTAAGGGAGCTTTTGAATATATTGGTCAAAGCATTTGAAAATTCGTCTACAAAAGGATCCATTCTTTCAAAATAAGACAACCTACTGCAACGTGTTATTTCTAATACATGTATTCCATTTGAGTCATAACTTAGTGCTAGTTTCTTAGAGATTTTAATTAGTTCGTCTTCTATGACTTTGTGGAAGTTCTTAGCCCCAAGCATCGTTGCTCATTAAATAAAAGTCATATTTATATTGCATAGATAAAGTTACCCACTTTCAATTAAATGAAACCCAAGTAGTAATGTTGCGTATAAAACGTTCAATTCCAAATTTTTTGAACCGCCTTATAATAGGATTAAAAACCAGATTTTATAGGATCGTCCGGTTTCATTAATTCTCGCAGTAGGATAGTCGCATACGAACCTATTGGTATTTTGAATTTTACCAAAAGATTATCAGAATAAGCGAAATCATTTACTAGGAGTGGTAATTGTCTAAAGCCACCCTCTACACTCAATTCCTGCATTTCCTTAAGATAGAAATCTTTGGGAGAGATATTTTCCTGTTTCATCAGAAGGGACAAACTATTTTCAAATCTTCCATCTGTAGATTTAAATGAATAACCAGGCAAATGCATTGCAGGCACCAGATTAGTATTACCGTCATCAAGATATTTCATCAATTTACCCATAGTCATTTGATTTTCTAACTTGAAGCAAAAATCATTTTTTAGGCAACAAGAAATTGATTCTCCATTCCTTATCATACTGCTCAAGCATTTGTTAAACATAAAAGCTTGATACGCATGAACGAATAATCTCCTTATATTTAATGGAACTGATCTTAAGGCGCTTATGGAACCCTTGCCATCGACAAGCGAGCACAAGAGATTGCGCTCAATGTCCATTCCTTTTGGGATAATCTTCAAAACATGTCCATAATTTTTTGGATCATTGCACTTTTCTCTTATTTCTTTACTACACTGAGTATCATATTCTGTTGTATGGCACAAGAATATTTCAACTGCTTTCTTAAAATTTCTATTGATAATCTCTCTGCCGACTAAATGTGTAACTAGTCTTTCACTGCCAAAACGTTGAAGACCGTAATAATTTGGAATATTGTTGATTTCAGTAATAAATTCATCAATATCGCTCCTTAATGGATTTGAAATATTTATCTCGAATTGGTTTCCCTTAATATGAGATTTTTTTATGGAATGTTTTGAGTATCCAAGTAATGATAAATTTGTATGCGTGGTCTTTCCTATTCTGAATTTCTTGTTATCACAGGTTGCATATTGTGTGGTAACGGCTTTAGAATCCTTAATTCCTAGTACTCTAACCTTTGTCCCAAGCTGATTGGATATCTCAATAATGGCGTGATTAGAATCTAGTCCTTTTTTTTGTAATAGCAATACTGGGAACCTGTAGGAATTGTCAGAGTTCCTAGAAATGTCCCTTGAAATTGATTTGACGAGTAATTCTAAAACCTTAAAGTCTTCATTTCTTGCCTTTATTGAACCTCCAATTCCATCAAATTTTGTAGAGTATATTTCAATGCCTGCCATCCTGTCAATATTTGGGACATCTTCATTCATAGTCTGTTGATTATCCAAGTTCATTATTTTTTTTCTTGTGGGAATCATCTGGAAGATTAGTATGAAAAATCTTTTTATATCTAATTTTAAGGCTTTTTTCGTAACATAACAATATTCTTAAC
>VBPR01000047.1 GCA_005877345.1 Nitrososphaerota archaeon | reverse complement strand
TAATTGCATTGGATTCTCCGTCAAGATTAAAACAGGAAATTGGTGGGGACATTGTAAAAATTACCTTCACGAATGGAATTCATTCTGCCAAAGATTTTACTCATTTCGAATTTGTGCATAGAGTGGAGCAAAATAAAAATTCTGTAATTATTTACATGGATGAGGTAAATTCAAATCTGCACAGGTTGATAAAAGATTTAGAGGATGTACAATCGATTGAATATAAGAAACCTACTTTAAATGATGTATTCCTGAAATTTTCCGGGGATTCTTTATCCGGAGATAGTCCTGAAGGGGGATTTATGCAAAGATATGCTGAGTACAAGAGATCATAATTTAAAAATAATACTGGGACAACTTTACGCATTATGGCTTAGAGAATTTAAGGTCTTTCTACGTGAGAGGAGTAGACTAATTGCCTCCACTTTTACACCATTACTATGGTTATTTGTCATAGGATCTGGTCTTGGATCAACGAATCTGCAAATAGGAACAGATTATCAAAAGTTTATTTTTCCGGGGATTATTTGTATGTCCGTTATTTTTACTTCTGTTTTTTTTGGTTCGTATATAATCTGGGATAGAAAATTTGATTTTCTCAAAAGTGTAATGGTTGCTCCATCAAGTAGAACTACTGTTTTTATTGGTAAAACTCTTGGTGGTATGACGACTTCTCTTTTTCAGGTCGCTATCATTTTAATAATTGGTATGGCGTTAGGGATTAATTATAATGCACTTTCATTACTGCAAATAATATCAATTGTTTTGATACTCTCATTTGGTTTGACATCGCTGGGACTAACATTTGGAAGTTATATTGAGAGTTTGGAAGGCTTTCAATTAATTGTTAGTTTTGTTGTCTTTCCATTATTTTTCCTAAGTGGTGCATTATTTCCAATAGATAATTTACCTGCATGGCTAAAGTTCATCACTCTTGTGGATCCAGCTACATATTCAGTAGATGCATTAAGAAACAGTATATTAAATTTGGGAACGTATTCTTTTCAACTGGATATTGAAATATTACTATTGTTTACCCTAATTATGACTCTGATTGGAATCTTCTCTTTTAAGAGAATGAAGGCAGTTTAGCGTAATTTTTTATATTCCACGATTCGTTTTCTCTTTTATCAAAAAGGTAGTGAATAATAATCACGATGTGGAAGCCAATATAGAAATTAAGATTGATAAGAAAATTACCATTCATACATGTCCAATAAATTTATTCATGTTAAATCTCTTCATCTAGATCCTCAAAGGCCCTTGCTTTTGAAATCTCGTGCAATCTCATAGTTGACATTCTTTCAAATTCCCTTCTGCTTAAAATCCCTTTACTGACTAATAACTCAACTAGGGTATCCAGCTTGATATTAACTTCGTCTTGCGAGGATAATTCTTTACCTGTAATTTTTTTCTTAGTTGATTCATTCCTATTCATAATTAATCCATTATTTTACTAATGTGACATTAGTGTAATTTGATTCAATTGTTACTTTTAACTTTGTTAGTTTGAATCAACCCATATTCACTATTGCTTCCCTGAGCTAGTTCCAAAGTAATTATCCATAATCTACATAATACTTGTATCTTTTTTCTACATCTTTGCTTTTGCCTGCTAAAACTATAGTGGCTTGGTTCCTAACTCCATTCTTGACAAAATTCAAAATATCCTTTGAATTTGGATTGTTTTGATATCCTGATGATAGCGAAGACTCAAACAAGTTCATAAACTCAACTACCTTAGTTCTGTATTCGTCAAGGGTTGGTGTCTTATTGCTTGCTACTTTAAACCACGTTGTTGCACTTGGAGCGGCGAACGAACGTGCCAATTCTTCCAGTACCCTTTCCATTTCAAAAAAATCCATCACAAATTCACCTTCTATTTTATTCCGTAGTTTAGAGTGTATAAAATTATGGTCGTCTAAATGTAGAAATATTGAATTGTTTGGCTCTGATAAGAATAAATTTGTGAAAAATAAGCTTAATCTATATTTTGAACTTAATGAATGAAGAATTATCTTCTAACTTACTTTGGGTTTATTTTCTTGTATCGATAGGCGTAGCACTACAGGTTGGAGCTGCTAACTGGGATATTATATGGCATGGCGTTGTTAATGTTGAATCTTTCTTTACTCCACCCCATTCAGTGTTATATTCTGGAGTAGGCTTATCCTTAATTGCTACAGTTGCAGGAATAATATTTTCAATAAGACATGCCACTCCGATAATGAGACCATTTTCCGCTTATCATAAAATTCCTAATCCATTGAAGTTAATTGCCTTAGGATGTCTGGTAGAAGTATTTTCTGGTCAATTTGATAACTGGTGGCACACAAATTTTGGATTTGATGGTCTTTTGAGTCCGCCACATTTGATGTTGATAAGCGGAATGCTGCTTTCGATAATTGGTGGACTAATTGGAACGCACTTGTATCAAACCCATAATAGATTCAAGATAATATCTGAAATGATTTGTTATGGAATTCTTTGGATGATTTTGATTAACTTAGTCTTTATGTTTACACTTCCTTTCTCCGATGGTCAATACTTTGATTTAAATCCTTCTCCGACAGTTGCGTTGGTATTGGGATTAACTCTCCCTGCTGCATTTACAGCTATACTTTTTTACTCTGTACAAAGCATATCATTTCCTTTTCGAATGACAGTTGTAGCTGCAACCTTAATCACGTTACAATCCTTAGCCACAATCATTTCAAATATTTATTTTGTGGGTTTACTTCCTCTTTATCTTTTAAACATTGTGATACCTTTATCTTTAGATTTAGTTTCTATTTATACCAAAAATAATAACAAATTATTTCGTATTTTTTCAAATAACGACTACAAACGTATTATTTTTTCAATTACCATCTCGCTCTTTTTCATCACATTCTATTTTCCATGGTCAGTGAATATGTTCAAAGCCTTCTTTGGAATAGATCTAATTACGTTTGAAAGTGTAACCATATTTGAACAACTTTTGTGGAAATTTATCCTGCCTATATTAATGCCTGTATCGCTTGTTTCAGCGTACATGGGCATAATAATCTGGAAAAAGCTATACGGATACCCAAAGTTAACAAATATGTTCAGAGTTGTTGTTAGATGAAATATCTTAATTCAGTATTTGCATTGGATCAATCTGATATTTTGACACGTCAGGGTTGGTACATCGTATTGACGATTTCTTAACATTTCAATAATTTCCACTCTGATTTCTAAGATTAGAAAACTTTGTTGTTAGATAGAGACATTGGAAATTTAGCTTAATGAAGGAAATGATTGTTTAGGAATTATATCTGCAAAAAGAAGAATATTTAGAACGATTGAAAGTTCAACATGACCAACATGACAAAGTACTGTCATAAAACTATGGTATATAATTGATAAACCAATTTCAAAATAGTTAACCTTAATAATCTAGTTTAATCAATTAATATATTGAAACATGGAAAATAAAGAATTCCTTACGCAACAGCTCTTATGGATCGTAATCTCAATAGGAATTAGCATAACCATATCAATGTTTGTTCCATTTCCGCTGTCCTGGGTCGTTATTATAGGCGTGTTTCTTGTGTTGAGTTTCTATATGCGTTATAGAATGATGAAGAAAATGGGCTCTGGAGGGGGTATGTTTGGTTCTCTATCATCCCCATTTTCGGGAAATTCAGTTAACTATTACTGTATGAGTTGTGGAACAAAACATAGAGAAGCCTCATGCCCAAGATGTGGCTCAAAGATGAAAAGGGTAGGTTAAGTGCAGAACTCGTTAAATTTTCTTACCAGATAAACAAATTTTTATTGCTAAAATTTGTAAAGTGAAAGTGTCCTACACATATTCACTGATCTTGCATTGTTTTAAAGAAATTGCATAAGCCTGTCTCAGTTGAGTAATTTGTTCTATCAGTTGATTGAAACCAAATGAAATATTCGTTTTTGATATCTCGTCTTTGAGATTGTTGATTACTTTATCAGTGTATGTTCTATTTGCACTCAAATTATTTTCATGGTGAAAAGGTTCTTGAAAGCCATAAATTCTCTCATATTCTCTAATAGCCCACGAAATTCCAAATAATTCAAGAATCTCCCTTATTCTTATCCATATATCATGTCTTAGTCGCAGGACTGATCCAGATATACACCTCAAACCTAATTGTTGGCAATTATCAACGATTGATCCTATATGTTCCTCACCATCAGTAATAAAAGGAACAATAGGATCTATGTTAATACAACATCTAATCCCAGAATCTATAAATTTTCTTATAGTATCAAAAACTCTACTTGTCGGTGGCGTTCCCGGTTCGATAATACGTTTTATTTTTTCATCAATAGTCGTTATCGACCAAACTATAAAACAATTATCATTATAATTGCGAAAAAGTTCTAGATCCCGTTCAATCAGGGATGATTTGGTGAATACATAAAATGGAATTTGATATTGTTGTAATACTTCAATACACCTTTTTGTAATGCCAAATTTCGCTTCTGCATACTGATAGGCATCTGTTGCAGATGATATCATTACAGGTAATATTGAAGTATTTTTCAACTTGTTTAATTCTGATTCTAATATTTCTGGGGCGTTGATTTTCCCATAGATCTTGTCATAAAAGTCTGGCGACCATTTGTATGTTGCATAACAGTATCCGCACCTGTGATGACATCCTTGATAAGGGTTTATTGTTAATCCTAAGTGTGATCCAACCTTGAAATAACGAAGAATTGATTTAGAATATTTTCTTACAATTGTAGGTGCCTTGTCGGAATACCACAACAAGAATATGAAACTAAGAATCTTAATTAGGATTGAGATACCATCAGGCGAGGGAGAGGGGACATGATATCAATATCAAGTATTATCAATCATCCAACCTTCTAATTAATGGATTTTCGGGTCTATTTACGATTGATTGAATGAAATTGAAAACCGGCTTCACTTCTGAGATCGGTCCGCTTATTTCAAACTTTATGCCACCCTGTATTCTAATTTTGGAACTCTTGAATAATATACCTTCTTCATTGTATTCTATACCATAGATGCTTTCAAGCCTTTCGCTAATCACATCTGGTGATTTAAAAAAACGTCCTCTTTCAGAATATAGTAGTATTCTGAAGTTCGTAATTATGATGTTGTATTTTTTATGTGTACATATTAGTTTGGTCTTTGTTCTGAACATTATGTTCTCTTGAGGAAGTAATATTTCCTTAAGTGTCAAGAACTCATATGTATAGCACGGGGTTATATTCATAAAAGTTGAATCATTTTATTTATTCTACTAACAAATGTAAATGATCTTAATTTCTATTAAAAAGTTTTATAACAAGTATTCATTTGTTTGCTTTTCTTGAATATGGATTGATAGTTCAATATAATTATTATATCGAGATTACATATTTTCGAATATTGTAATGTCTTCATCTGCGATGTCAATAGCTGAACATGTTGATGAACTGAGAATAAGGTTAATTCACGTAATAATTTGCATTATAATAATAACTATTTTTGGTGCAGTAATAACACCAGATGGAAGCGGGGTCACAAAGTGGTTTGTAGCACTACCTATGATTGTCCTCTATGCTGTCGGCATAAGAACAATTAGACGAAATGAAATGAGTGGCATATTACGATAAAAATTACAAAAATACCATTAACATTTAAATCTCAACCATCTCTATCTATCTTGTAGTTATGAATGGTATTCATAATGCAATCTTGCAAGTACCATTTGGATATGAATGGATTTTCATCATAGTTATTATTGTGGTGATATTTTTTGGTGTCAAGAAAATTCCTGAATTAGCCAGATCATTTGGAAAAGCAACAGCAGAATATGAAAAGGCAAGAATTGAAGCTAAAAAAGAATTGGAGCAAATTAGGGGTAAAGATAAGATGGGACGTGAGAAACTTGAAGAATTAGCGGAATCGTTGGGAATAGACTACACAAATAAAAATGATGATGAACTTAAGAAAGCCATTGAAGGAGCTATTAATAAGGAAAAGAGTGGGTAATCACTAAAGGAATATTGAATAATCATTAATAGTAAATTTCAGATTATTTTTAGGAAATTTTATTTATAACAGAATCTTCTGCATGCATAAACATGAT
>VBPR01000046.1 GCA_005877345.1 Nitrososphaerota archaeon | reverse complement strand
AATTTGAAGATTTCAGACTTTCTAAAAGGATTCATTTATGAATTTAAAATAAAAATGTTTAAGGGCGAATTAAGTTCCAAATTAGTTGAGCTCTTGAAATCAAAGTATAATCTCGATATGAATGCGATATATAGATTTGAATTGGAAGACCTTCAACTTATGGATGTAGAATCAGACATACAGACATCAACCAGTACTGGTGAAGATGAAGATGAATAGCTAGTCTATTTTTCACTGTCCATTATTTTTCGAAAAGAAGTACCCACAATTGGATTTACTAAATAAGGTATCGTATGTTTTATCCATACTCCCCCTCTCATATAAAACGGAACAACAATTTCCAACCTATTTGAATTACAAGCTCTTATGATTGCTCTAGACACATTATGAGGGTCCAAATAAAAACGCTCCTTATTTTTGAACTTATTGCCAAAAGATGGATGGTGGAAAAAATTTGTCTTCACACCTATAGGGCTTACAACGGTAACACGTACACCAGTACCATGCAATTCGTGTTGGAGTGACTCAGAAAACCCTAGCATCGCAAATTTTGAACCACAGTACGCAGCCAATCCAGGAATTCCAAAGCTAGCTGCCAGTGATGCAACATTTATTATGTGTCCATTTTTTTTTCTTAGCATTGAATTTAGAAATGCTTTGGTACAATAAATCATTCCAAAGTAATTTGTTTTTGTTATTGATTCCAATTCCTCTATTGACAGATCGGCTACTTTTCCTAATATTCCAATTCCTGCATTATTTACCAATATATCAACACTATCATAAACTGAAAGTACTTCTCTAGCCATCTTTAGTACTTCCGAATTATTAGATATATCACAGGCAAAGATCATAGATTCGGATTTTCCACTTAACTCTGATTCAACTTGTGACAAACGTTCTTTGTTTCTAGAAACAAGTATAATTGCTTTGACTTCTTGTTTAGCAAATTCTAATACTGTTGATCTCCCTATACCTGATGATGCTCCAGTTATGACGACTATTTTTCCTTTCAACTTATTCAATGTAATTCCTCGTTGATTCTAATTGAGTGTTTTTTTCAGCGATATTGTTTAACTATTATCCAAATTCTTAGATTTAATTTGATTTGCAATAGAATCTTTCCCGATTGTAATTCTCATAAGAGCTATCCACATTATAACAAGAGGTATATGGTAAGTAGCAATTCTCCAAGCTATGATTACAGACAATTGGGATGAGTTTAAAACATCAGTCAAATGTGGAATACTACTAATATTTGTAATATATGCCCAGACACCGAGTTCTGCTAAACCTGATCCTCCAATGGTGATTGGTAAGGTAGAAAGAGCGGTCGCTGCTGAAGTCGCCATAAAAGATTGAAAAAATCCCACATGCTCACCAACTGCTTGTGCTAGTACCAGAAATGAAAGACCTTGAAAGACAAAAGCGACAAAAGTTATAGCCATTCCTATTGAAAGGACCTTGACTGAATTGAACGATGTAAAATTCTCTCTGCTCATTTTGCATAAATCTGCTAAAGTAACATTTGTAGAATGTATCAGATGATCTGATCTTTCTTTTGACAAAAATCTTTTAATCAAACTTAAGGAAAATTTGGGGAGCTGAATGTTTCTGTTTGCAGATAGAACTACTACTGAAAACCAGAATCCAAATGTTGGTATGGCAACAATGATGATTAAAATACCAATAAAGGAACCACCACTAAAGATAGCCACAACACCTGCGATGAATGCCAAAATACACCCTACAAAAACATCGGAGATTATTTCAGCAGTTGCTACCCAAGCAGCCTTTCCTGTCGAAACTCCGTTTTTAACTAGCCATGCAATTCTCACTATTTCACCACCTATAAAAGATGGAGTAGTCTGTGTAACGAATTCACCCCCTATCCTGGCATTCATAGTTTTGAGAGTTGTGCTAATATTTGGTCCAATGAAGTGGTTAATGAAATACCTAAACCTATACGCTTGTAATAAAATTCGAACCATAACAGCCGATACAGAAAGCAGGAATGGAAGTACGCCGACCGAGAACACATCTGCAGGAGAAACGGGAGTAAAGGCAAATAATAATAAGAATGGAACAAGGCTTACAGCAACTGCAATTATTCTCCATTTCAAACCTAATCAATGCAAAATACTGGACAGTCATATAATAATCAATAGAATTAATATATTCACTTCCTTCTTTCAACTATATTTGGAAACTATTTTCATTACTGGGACAGCCGGCTCTGGTAAATCACTTCTTACATCCAAACTAATCCAATCGTATAAGGATAACAACTTCTATCCCATCTCATTGAATCTTGACCCGGGTGTCATTTCGCTGCCTTATGAGCCAGATGTTGATGTGAGAAATTATATTGACATAGACAAGATAATGTCCCAACATGACCTAGGCCCAAATGGTGCGCTCATAATGGCCTCAGATTTGATAGCTACAAAGTTAGATGAAATTCAAGATGAAGTTTTTAATTTAAACCCGGATTTTGTGGTAGTAGATACTCCTGGTCAGATTGAACTATTTATATTTAGGGCAAGTGGCCCATATTTTGTTTCAAATTTTCAATCTGACAATAAGATAAACATATTTACTTTTGATGGAATTCTAGCCTCGTCAAGCCCAATGAATTACATTTCAATAGCATTGATGGCAACATCTGTAAGACTCCGTTTGAACATATCGCAGATAGATGTGATGACAAAAAGGGATTTAGTAATTGATAAACTGCAGGAAATAATGAAATGGTCGTCTAGATCATCTTTGGAAGACTCATTGCAAAATGAAAAGAATATTGAATATTCAATTCTGAGTAAGGATCTATTACATGCTTTATTCAAAAATAAACTCATGCAAAGCCCAATTCTTGTGTCAAGTTTAACAATGAGTGGGATGGTGAATCTTACTGCGACGCTTTCAAGGGCGCTTAATCTGGGTGAAGAGAAAGGAGACTAGAGTTGAAAATGAAAGAAACATTTGAATTTTGTGAAGCAACAGCGCCCTCATCAACTGCCAATTTAGGACCTGGTTTCGACGTCTTTGGTCTTGGACTTGATCTTTTTTATGATACCGTATCTATACGCAAGTTAGCAACAAAAAATGGAAAAATAAAAATCGTAATAGACAATAAGGCAAATATTCCATCAATTGTTAAAGAAAATTCTGCAAGTCTATCGGTAAAGAAATTTGCTCAAAAATACAAAATTAAAGATGATCTTGAGATTAGGATCACCAAGGGAGTACCAATAGGATTGGGATTAGGAAGTAGTGCCGCATCCAGTGCAGCTGCCGTTACTGCGTTTAAAGAACTTTTTAAATGTAAATTAACGGACAATGAATTATTAGATTTTGCCGCAGAAGGAGAAGTGAGTAGTGCCGGTGTAAAACACTATGATAATGTGGTAGCTTCGTTATTTGGAGGATTTGTAATTGTAAGAACATTTCCTACACTTCGATTTATTAAAGTAGATACACCTAAAGATCTTATACTCATAGTTTGTGTTCCTAACTTGTTAACACCTGTTAAGAAAACAAAACTGGCGCGAAGTGTGATACCAAAAGCAATACCAATTGAAGATCTTACAAAAAATTTGGCCAATGCATGTATTATGGTTAGTGGTTTTTTCCTTCAGGATACCAGACTTCTAACAAATGGCATAAATGATATTATAGTAGAACCAGCTAGGAAGAGCCTTATTACGGGGTATGATAAGGTAAAATTAAATGCAATCCGTTCCGGTGCATTGGCAGTAACTATAAGTGGTGCTGGACCATCGATGATTTCATTCACAAATTCGGCTAAAGATGCACATAAAATAGGGCATTCAATGGAGCAGGCATTTGCTGAATCTAAAATTCAGAGTAATGCATACGTCTGTCGTCCCAGTAGTTCAGCTAGAGTTACTTCAAAATTTTGATTCCAAATAAAGTGGAGACGAAAGAAGACCTTACTTCTTGCTTTTGTTTAGAAATTCAGACATCATCTTTTGTCTATCCTCATGTGCAAAACACAGAGACCAACCATAGATCTCTAATCTGAGTCCGGTGTTCAGATCTGCATCCATACCCCTGTTTATCAACATTTTACTCACCTTTACAGCATTAAAACTATTTTTTGCAATTTGCTTGGCTAAATTATCACACTCATCCATGAGTTTATTGTTAAGTATTTTTGCTATCTGACTATTTCGTTCCCTTTCCTTCTCTTTATCATCCTTAGGCGGTTCAGGAGGTAAATTATCGTCAGAAGTTAAGCTAATCACTCCATTGACCAGGCCCAATTGGAACGCTTCTTCCGCAGAAATCATCTTCCCCGTAAAAACTAGTTCCTTGGCCTTTGCAGGCCCAACTAATCGCATAAGCCTTTGTGTGCCTCCCCATCCAGGAGGAATTCCTATTGTTACTTCAGGTTGACCCATTTTTGCATTACTCGACGCAATCCTAATATCGCAAACCATCGCTAATTCACAACCACCTCCAAGCGCATACCCATTTACGGCAGCTATCACTGGTTTTTCCAGACGTTCAATTTTGTTCAAGACAGATTGTGCTGATGATGCATACTTTTCCGCAGTTATTGGGTCTATATTCACCATGTATGAAATATCGGCACCAGCACAGAAGGATTTTTCGCCAGTCCCTGTTATTATTACAACTTTGATACCTTCGTCAGCGCCTACTATATCCACTGTTCGAGAAAGTTCCGATATAACATCGATATTCATTGCATTGAGTGCTTCAGGTCTGTTAATTCGCAGTAAAGCAATTTCCCCTTGGGGTTCAAGTTGAATATATTTCATATTAGACATTGTGAAAAATGGAAACTGCGTTCAATTAAATCTTATTCTAGTTTACATCCGAAATTTCTAAAAAAATACTTTCTAAACTGTGCAACTACGATTTACATAAAATAATAAAAGAGAAGTTGATTGAAAAAAAAGGTTTCAGGCGCCAGCCATTCCGTTTCTCAATTCAACAGCCTTGTGATCGTCATTGGCCATTGATTCGGCAGCTGCCTTGTGCATTTCAGACATTGCACATCCCATTTGTGCCTCAGGTTTACCTCTTCTCATGATGCCACGATACAAACCAGCTTCAAGAGTTTGTCCATGAGCTTTTTCCCATTCTTCAACCGGAATGCTGAATTTCTTTTGGATTCTATCTCGATACCACTCTGGAATTACGTTAAACGCGCAGAATGGAATAATTCGCAAGTCAGGGGTCAAATAATGAATATCACATCTCTGTAGTCTTTCAAGATCTTCGTTATATTTATCCTGGAAGTGCATCATTCCCAAAAAGAGTGATCGAACATGCCATGAACCTACGGAGTCAAAATTACGCTTCAGTAATATGCTAGAGAACATCTTTGCAAGATCTAATCCATGAGGCTGTTTGTTTCTATCTACGAATTGATTTAATTTTCTAATAACTTGTAACATTGTCCAGTACCTATTTGCACCTGATCTGATCTCTTCAGCCTTTTCTTCGAAATATTCCAAAACACCTTTCAGGTCAACAAATGACGTAAGCGGTATTAACTTCCTGGTTTGAGTGTCCTCAAATACATAGGTTCCAGCACCGCAAGCAAAGTGGATTGATAGTTCGTATTTTGGCTTTTTGCTAAATGCTTCGATAACATTTGTTAGTGGCATACATGAAGGAACAGGGAACCAGTCATCCATTGAAATTTCTCCGTTGGTTTGTTCTTGTATTCTTTCTATACAGTCTGGGATAGTAATTCTATATTTTTCTCGTTCTTTTTTACCCATTCTTCCTGTTAATGAAACAGGTTGGAAGTTTACTGCATGAACTACATCAAGATGTTTTTGAGCGTACCTTATAATTGGACCTAACTCATGATCGTTGATGGATTTTATTACAGTTGGAACAAACACCACAGTAGTTCCACATTTTCTTGCAGATTCTAGAGCATACGGGACTTCCCAATGATTCTTTGGATTTGTTCGTGGGGTTACTCCATCAAATGACAAATATAGATTACTTACTCCGGCATTTCTTACTTGACGCATAGTCTCTGGAGAAAGCGCCAATTTGATACCGTTAGTATTCATCTGTACGTGGTCCACACCCTCTTCTTTCATAATCCTAATGATATCAGTGATATCATCTCTTAACATTGGTTCACCACCCGTGATTTGAATTGAATTTCCAGCGATTGGCTTTTCTGCCTTTAGAGTTTTCATCATAGCTCGAACTTGTTCATGGGTAGGTTCATACAAGTAAGCACCCTCTAATCCCTTCTTAACATATTGGTGACTATCATATTAGCAAGGCCGGAATGTGATAGATGGTTTGTGCATAATCCACAGTTAGTAGGGCATGCACATTTGTCTACCATAACATTAGGTGCATGTGCACCTTTTCCATCCATCCAATATGTGCTGAATTTATTGTACATTTTATATGAACCAAAGTACAATTCTTCACACTCACCATGTGTTGGACAGGTTTTTGTCATGAAAACTTTACCTTCTCTTTCAAAAACTTCAGCATCAAGAATCATGTTGCAATCTGGGCAGATACTCTGAGTAAAACGGATTGTTCTCTTGTCTGTATTAACCTTGTTTACTGTACGATTCGATATTTGTATTAATTCCACTTAATTTCACCTAGTTATTCATGTCGGATTTGTATATTTCGTATATAAATATAATGTAACGAATAATATGGTGATTAGTTTGCTTATAAATCGACTGTAAACAGTGCACCTAAGATATATACTATGTTCTGTTATCCAGTTTAACCATTATTATGAGTTTATCTGAGAAGACCAAGAAGGCAATGGAAGATATAGGTTTAGGGAGTTATGAAATAAAAGTCTACATTTCTTTGCTTGAAAAGGGTTCGATGACTGCATCTGAGATTAGTAAAAAATCGAATGTGCCTTATTCAAAGATATACGAAGTTTTGAATTCATTAGAAGAGAGAGGGTGGGTTGAATCTAACAGCTCCAGGCCACAGAAATTCTTTCCAAATTCACCCCAAACTGCTGCAGTAACTACGAGAACATTGATTGAAAAAAAGATGGATTCCAACAATGAGTTAATAATACGAGAATTAATGCCTATTTACGAAAAAACAGGTATTAAGGAAAGACCAGAAATATGGGTGGTTATGGGTTTATTCAATATCGCTAATAAAGTTCAAGAAATAATCCAGAATTGCAAGAAAGAACTGCTTGTTGCATTGCCTCATGGTGCAGAAAATATAGTTGGTATAATCCAAGCTACATTGAGAACCCTATCGGATAAGGGTGTAAAAATTGCAGTCCTTGTAT
>VBPR01000045.1 GCA_005877345.1 Nitrososphaerota archaeon | reverse complement strand
CGATATTGGAAAAAGTAACGTTATTACAGATGGTTCTGACATTACTTTGATTGCATGTGGTCTAATGGTTTCAAAGGGTATCGATGCAGCACAAACACTTGAAAAAGAATACGGTGTCTCTTGTAGAGTAATAGATATGTACTCTATTAAACCAATCGATGTTGAGGTTGTATATCGTGCAGCAATAGAAACCGGAGCAATTGTTACTATTGAAGAACACAATATTATAGGAGGTTTGGGGAGTGCTGTCTGTGAAGTGACTGCTGAAAATCATCCTGTCCCCGTACATAGAATGGGTGTAGCAGATATTTTTGGTGAATCAGCTAGAGAAACTGAGATAGAATCACTTTTGAGTAAATATTCTTTGAGCTCGGATCATATAGTAGAATCTGTTCTCAAAACCAGGAAAAGGATAAAGAAATGAAAATTTTTCTCGATACAGCAAGTATTGACTCTATCAAGAAATTTGTAGATATGGGAGTAGTTGATGGAATTACAACAAATCCTACACTCATTTCTAGAGAGAAAGGACATCCTGAAGATATAATGCGAGAGATCGTAAAAATTGTAAAAGGTCCTGTAAATTTGGAAGTTGTCGGAACAAAAACAGAAGATATGGTTGAAGAGGGATTACGATTAAAAAAATTTGGGGAAAATGTTATTGTAAAAGTTCCAATGACAATGGATGGATTAAAGGCAGTAAGAAAACTCGGTGAATATAAGATTAAAACAAATGTAACTTTGATCTTTTCATCAAATCAAGGATTGTTGGCAGCAAAGGCAGGTGCATCGTACGTTAGTCCTTTTATAGGAAGACTTGATGACGCAGGTCAGGAAGGGATAATTGTTATTAAGGAAATAGTGCAGATCTTTCGCAATTATAGTTATCAATCTGAAGTTTTGGTTGCTAGTGTAAGACATCCAATTCACGTTATCGAGGCAGGAAAGTTAGGCGCACACATAGTAACACTTCCACCTGACATATTGGCCAAAATGCTAAGTCATCCTCTTACTGATAAAGGCTTATCTCTATTTCTTTCAGATTGGGAAAAAGTCAAGAAAGAACACAAGTATACAATCTAATTTTATTCTCTATAATATTATAGTGAGTAAATAGCCCTCCAAAAACATAAGCATGATTAAACTTGTAAAAGGGAAAGAACTCTTGTTGGGATTTCATTAAGTTGACTAACAACCAGAATCCTTTCGTACTCTAGGTATTTTAGATTCAAGCCAATATTGATAGCATTATTTACAGTTTTGCCTACGCCTACAGCAACCATGTGAATTCCATTCATTTTGTAAGTTTTGATTGTAGATCGAACTGCATTGTAGTCAGAAGGTTCCCCATCGGTTAATGTTATCATTATATCGGGTTTATATGTCTTCATTAATGGTAACAATAAATTATAAATTTCTGCAAGAGGTGTTCCACCACTTGCCTTAATTTGGACCAAATTACGTGCATTTATAGAAGTCCATTTAACATCCGGATGCTTAATTACCCAACACGTAACTTTCTTGTTTTTGGTACTAAATGCATAAGCGGAAAATTTTACATCCAAAAATTTTAGAGCTTCACAAAGGGCAACTGTTGCTTTCTTGTACTCCAATTCGTAATCGTCTATGCTGCTAGAATGATCCAACAATAATGCTATTTTGGTATTTATAGTATTTTTGAAATCCGTGAGAAATGGTTTTGGCTGCGAATCTATTACGGATTCTATGTCAATCTCGTCACCGGTTATGTCATGGATTTCTCTCCAGTCTCTTTTCCATGACCTAATTACCGATTTTAACTTTGTAATCAAATCATTATCATAAATTACACTTTCGTCTAAATCGACGCTCTCGGGAACCTCCAATCCAAATTGTTCCATTGTTGAATAACCTTTTTTATCTATTTTCTTACTCTCCTTTACAAGACTTTCATATTCCCTTAATATCTGGGTACCAGCCATAATGTCATTAGTGGATTTTTCCTTTTCTTTATTTCTAATTTTTATCATACTTTCTATTTCTTTTATTAAATTTGTTTCTGTCATTGATAATCCAATTTTACTCTTAAAGGTAACAATTGGGATAGTGAAAAGAGAATCGATTTGAAGAATCTTAATTATTTTAGGTATTTGCCGCTCTATCCATTCGGTTCCGTGATTTTCTTCTATTGATTCATCAATCAATTCTCTGGCAAAGTTAACTGCGCTCTGAACCCGATCTGATTCTGAACCAAACAGTTCGCCCTTTACATAACCTGTAATAAGGTATTGAGAGAATGCCTCCACGATCTTATGCTTCCCATATAATGAATTAAGTAAAGGGCGTGATAACCATGAAATTCCTTCATTGAATATTACTTCATTTTCCATACCTCTCCATTCTCTTAGTCCTAAAATTTCTATCCTCTTCAATTCGATTGAGTTTAAAATAAATCCAAAGGCATGATCATTGCTTAGAGCTTTTGTTGAAAGTGCTAATCGCATCGATTCATACCATAACGAAACACGCCACTGACGATATTTTTGAAATTCTGTTCCATTATAGTATCTTAATGAAGGCATGGTGATAGTATTTTTATCTAGTTTAGTCGTAGGCGGTTTATCTTCTATGAGTAAAATAGTTGCTTTTTTATTTCCAGACCATCTTCTAGAAAGAAACGTTCCTAGATTTATCAAGATATCATTTCTTAAGGAAAAATTTTGTACGTAAGAGAAAGACATCTTATCACACAAAAATAGACGTTATCATGTCCATTACCTTTCTAAATTCTACTTCTCCCCACTGATCGTAAACATTCGCATATACTACTTCAGCAGCTTTCTTTGGGGATACTTGATTTCTTAACAACTTTGCAAATGCTATGGATTCTCGTATACTAGGACTGTAGTATAGCTCTTCTAAGGAGGCAGCTTCTCTTAGACTATTTGCTAGTTTTAGTGCATTGTCTATTTCAATTTCGTTGGAAGCATCAAAATCTACATGTTGTTTGATAATCTGCTTCTCAATTTCTTTCGGTGGATACTCCAGTCTTAGCCTAACAGGAAATCTGCTCAATATTTGTGGTGGTAATTCCTTGGTTCCTTCATGAGATAGTGGATTGATTGTAGCAAATACAAACCAATTATCCACTGCCTTTATTAATTGGCCTTCAGCTTCCTTCAGTACAATCTGTCTTCTATCATCAAGAGCTTCATCCAGACGCAACAGTACATCAGCTTCTGCCGCATTGAGTTCGTCCAAATATAGAATTCCACCATCTCTCATGGATTTGATCAATATACCTTCTACAAATGTAACTTCACCTTGATTCATCGTTTTGGTTCCAACTAGATGTGATTCACGAGTTCTTAAACTAAAATTAATTGAATAAAGTGTCTTTCCAATCTCAGAAGCAAATTTCCTAACCAAACTAGTTTTCCCAGTTCCTTTTGGTCCTATTATAAGTACAAAAAGTGACGAATCATATGCTTTCTTAATTACATTGAACGAATTATTCCAATCAAAATAATTTGAGTCCGAAGGGTCTATTGTCATTCATTATTTATTTTTAGAACATGTAAATAAAAACTAATTGTTCTTCTCATTTCGACCTTAATATAGATTTTTTGTCATTCAGATAATCTGTAATGAGAATCTTATCTATTTCGGCTGGATTGATATAATAAGATCTTCCCTTGACATATTTTTCTAATTCATTTACATAACTCAACAGCGAGTCTTCCTCACTCACCATGATTGTATCGATATCAATACCTGATTTATGACATTTTTTTGCTTCTAAAATAGTTTTTTCACCGATGTATTGATCAACTTGTCTGTATCTATAGCAAAGATAAACTAATTTCCCTGACTTAGTATCAAGTGATAATTCCTGTTTTTCTTTTACTGAGGTTATCGATTCTTTGTCAGGAGCATAAAATTGGGAATAAGGCCTTTCACTTAGGATTTTACTTCGTTCTTGTTCCGTGTCAATAAAACAGGCACTAGGGTGACCATCTGTTATAAGAACTATCTTTTTGTTATTCGTAGTTTCATTTTGAAGAATCTTCTTTGCTAGTCTAAACGCGGCTTGGTAGTTTGTATAGTGCATAAACCCTACACCAGATTCAAAAGTTTTCAAATATGGTATATCATATGGTGTCACCTTTGAAGCCAATGCGCCAAACCCTACAATATAGATCGAGTCTGAAGGGAAAAATTTTTGATTCAACAAGAACAAGCTCCATAATGCTTTTTTTGCTGCTTCAATTCTACTCATATCACCAAACATAGTTGAATATCTCATTGTAGAACTCAAATCAATGCAATAAACAACGGCAACACTTACGTCTCTCTTTGTTTCGTAAACTTCCAAATCATCGGGTTGTAATTCAACCGGTAATTGGATAGATGATTTAGAACCAGATCTTCTTTCGATGGCATTTAATAAGGATCTAGGGACATTAATCAGTCTTAGATCGTCAGGTGGTTCGTATTTTTTTGTAGAATCTAAATTTAAGGAACCACTTCCGCTAAAAGTTGTCTCATGCAGTCCAATGGCCCCCTTATTAAGGGCTCTAATTACATCTTCTAACAATCTCATTCCTACTGCAAAAAACCCCTTTTTGCTCAGCCATTTTCTTGAATCTTTGATATACCCTGATTGTTGGAGTTGGGCAATTATTGACGATGTTTTATTAAAGGACTTAGGTTCAACTGATTGGCTTACACTATTTTCTTTTTCTTTCTTCAAATTCTGTAATTCCTGTTCAATTTCTTCGAGTTTCGGCTGATCTTCTTTCAGAATTTCCCTCCCTAAGATTTTAAGAAAATCTTGGAGCAAACTTTTTGGTATTGCTTTTGTTGGGGCTTTATCTTCCTTTTCTTCTGGAAAATCTACGATATTATAATAAGTAAATTTCTTAATGTTGGTACTATATGCGGACATAGATCCCTTCCTTTCTATCCAATATTGGTGGATCGGTAAATCTAAGCCCTTCTAAAATTAATTCTGTTACTGAGGCAAGGTACTCAGGATCTTTCGGTTTATTAAAAATCTCAATATTTAAACCATTCTTGCTTAAGCTTTCCACAAAGTGCTTTTGATCTTGTATTATATTAACTGTTACAATGTCTATTATTTCCCTTAATGAATTAAATTTATTTATCTGTGATTGATAGCTTTTAGGATTGCTCTTGTTTCCAGTGATGTCTTGAGAGACAAAAAAATTTTTATTTATTTTGAATTCATTCTTCAAGTTCATTATTTTTTCAGGGGGAATATCTACAACATAAACAGCGCAGGTTTTCTTAATTGCATCAGATATTATAGCGTCAAGAATATTCATTCTATTTTCATAACTATCATCTATTTCTGATAATTCAAATTTCGAAGTTTGGCGAATACAATAAATGTCACTAAAACGTGGAACAGCTTTAATGTTGTTAATTATGCTTCTCACCCTCTCTGCTTCTGATATCAAGACTTCTAATGAATGAATTGACATTCTTACACTTACCCCCTTTTCATGGTTTATCTCGGGATGGTCGCGAGCAATTCTTGTAATTTCAGCCAGGGTTCTTAGAATGAAAATTGGTAACATTACGTTCTGCGGATTAGAGATATTTGCCTCTTGAATCATTATCTTCATTTCATCGTAAACATTTTTCGGATACCGAGTAACGATGTGACTTCTTAATCTGTCATAGAGTGGTTCTATTATTTTCCCCGAATGGGTATAATCTATTGGATTTGCTGTTGATATTATTCTTGTATCTGGTTTGAATATGACAGGGTACGATCCAGTAGTATAGATTCCTTCTTGTAAGACACTCAATAAGGCAACCTGTTTTCGGGGATCCAGCACGGGCAATTCATCAATACAAAATATTCCGTGTCTTGCTAGGAGAAGCTGACCAGGTGAATACGATTCCATATTGTAAATTTCGACTCCTCTTTTTGCTATTTTTATAGCATCTATCTGACCAACGAGATCTTTTACTGAAACATCTGGTGTCGCAAGAAGATACCTGAAGCGACTATGTCCATCAATCCATAAAATCTTAGTATCAAGTCTATTATTTCTTATCTTGTCTTCCGTTTCAGTAGAAACATAAAATTCTGGTCTGGAACGTATTATTTCCTTATCATTCAATAAAGAAACCAATTCGTTTTCTGGAATTGAAGTTGGAATATCATTCGTAATTGATCCTTCTACAATCGGAATTGGAGAAAGTAAATTTTTTGCTATAGTTTCTGCAATCTTAGTCTTCGCCTGTCCAATTTGACCGACAAGGAGTATGTCATGAAATGATAGTATTGCTCTATTAAGCGAAGGCGCTATATCATCATCATAACCGATGATTCCTGAATATGGAAACTCCTGTTTTTTCAGTTTTATTATTAAATTTCCTCTAAGTTGATCATTGACCGATACAAGTTTATAATTGATAGATAACAAATCCTCGAGTGTCTTTATATCCTTAAAATTTTCTGGTAGACCCGAGATAGTTTCCTGATAGTCAACATTTGAACTATAACTTTTATGAACGATATCCTTAAAATTTTCAGAAATCAATTATTCATCAGCTCGTCCTACCAACAAATTTAAAGCTTTCAAAGATTATTGGTTTTATCGTAATTCTTTGATTCATTTATTTCATTATCGTATTTATGTCAGCATGGTTTTTATTTCGGAAAATGATGGACGTAAATGTTGTCAATATCTGAATACAGGCATATCTTAAGAATAGCAGGCAAAGATATAGAGGGGAGTAAAAAAATCATAATTGCCCTAAGTCAGATTAAGGGCATAGGCTATAACTTGTCTCAAACTATACTGCAATCACTAAATATCAATTCTAACATGAGAATCGGTTTCTTAACCGAAAAAGAGGTGAGTGACATTGAAGCTGCAATAAAAAATCCCTCTTTGATAGGAATTCCAAATTGGTATCTTAATAGGAGAAAGGATAGTGATACGGGTTCGGACAGACATTTGTTAACTTCTGATCTTGATTTTACCATTTCAAATGATATCGAAAGGGAAAAAACAGTCTATAGTTGGAGGGGCTATAGACATATGTTTGGCCTTAGAGTTAGGGGCCAGTGTACTCGAACTACTGGAAGAAAAGGTGGTGCAGTTGGAGTGAAAAAGGTTGTAATGAGACCGTCGGCTGGTGGACCCGGGGCGGGAGCTGAAGCAAAGGAAGCCGGGGCACCTGCACCTGAATCTGCTACTTCTGAAGCCTCGACTCCAAAAAGCAGTGCACCTAAATCTTCAGAAACTAAAGAATAGTGAGGCAGAATGGGAGATCCGAGAAAGCCAAGAAAAAGTTACAGAAGACCAAGAAGAATATGGAATTCTGACCAACTAAATTCAGAACTGTATATAATCGGTTCATATGGACTAAGGAACAAAAGAGAATTATGGAAGGCTCAAACAAAAGTTGCGAATTTTAGGAATCAGGCAAGAACATTACTCGCATTGACTCTAGAGGATAGACAGGAAAAGGAATCAATTCTCTTGTCGTTCTTAAGTAGGTTAGGTCTGACAAGTACATCATCTCTAGATGACATTTTGAATTTGAAGATTGAGGACATACTTGAGAGAAGACTTCAGACGATTGTGATGAGAAAAATGGGTATTAAATCTCCGTTACAGGCTAGGCAAGTGGTAATTCACGGCCATGTATCAATTGGAAATCGAAAAGTGAATTTACCTGGGTATCTAGTAAAGAAAGATGATGAGTCAAAGATATTGGTGCATGTAGAAGTTCCGAACAAAACAACGGATGCCGTACCTAGTTAATAAGAAACATAATTCAAAGACTTTTGGTAGATATTTCGTCTACGATATCAATGGTATCTATTTTTCAATCTGAATCCATATCAAATCCCTGAACAACGAGTGCCCAATTATTTTCCTGATTGAATTTTTTTAATATTTCATTTCCATGGTTAGTTAAGGCAATTACTGCTGATTTTGTACCTGCTGATCTCACTCCTGCGATGATTACGATGTTTACCTTTTCAGAGTATGGATTTCTAATCTTTGCGATCAGTCCATGATTGTCAAGTGTGTGAGTCCTTCCGTGTGGAGCTATTAAGCCAGACCAGAAATTAGTTTCATCAAATCTTATTGGTAAATATCTGTTAAATTCTGATGTGATAATATTTGTTCCAGGCCCGCCAATAGATATGATATTTTCTATTCTTGATATCTTTTCCGACTTTGCGTCGACATCTAATTTTACGACAAAATTCTGGGGAAGCCCACAAAAGCTACCTAAGAAAAAAGCCAGCTGTGCTGCGTAGTGTCCATCTCTAGCAGAAGACCTGTAGGGTCCATGTGGGTCTGGAGCGCCCACAACTATAGTACCATTGAACAAACCATCGTCAATAAAGTCTTCAAAAAATGTTTGAACGTTACGGTTAATTTTTCCATTTACAGTTTCAAATTTCCTCTCCCCCCAATTCATCTCTATCCCAAACGCGGCGAATTCTGTTTTGTATAGTTTCGCGGTGCCTCCACGTACGAATGAAGTTTCAACTTGGCTAATTGCTCTGATTGTCAGTAATTTCCTTATGTAGTAATATGCACTCTGTTCATATATCTTGAGTTCCTTTGCAATTTGTGCTGGATACATTGGACGACCTGCCAATAAATTTACAATTTTCCATGCAATGGGATTAGATAAAATTCGCATTTCACTTGGTTTTTGCAGGATTGAAATTTCTTTTGTGAATGTATTTTCATCTAAGGAATAAACAAGGCTCTTTTTATTCATCGAACCATAAATAATCAACCATTATATATTAATATTGTCCGGTGTGTAAAAATGCATAATATTTTCCATAATTTCTTACATTTAAAGGAGTGATTTATAAATAACGTTATAATTTTTTTTGCGGTGGTGACTTATGATATTAATAACTATTTTAAAGTAATGCAAATTGTAGAATAGTATTATGTGTTCAATAATAGGGTATAAGGGAAATGAACACGCATCTTCCGTGCTAATTGAAGGTCTTAAAAAGATGGAATACAGAGGTTACGATAGTGTGGGTATCGCGACCATTGAATCAGGAAAGCTCTTGATACGAAAAGGAGTAGGTAAAGTTGCAGAAGTCAATAAATCTCTAAGACTTGAGGAACTACCCGGCAAATTAGGTATTGGCCATACCAGATGGGCAACACATGGAGGAATTGTTGATTCTAATGCTCATCCTCATGTTGCATGTAAGTCTACAATTGCAGTGGTACATAATGGTATAATAGAAAATTATGATGTATTGAAGGATGAACTATACAGGTCAGGTCATCAATTCAAGAGTGAAACTGACAGTGAGGTCATTGCTCATCTCTTGGAGGAATATTTTGAAATTACTAGCGATATCCGATTGTCTATGATCTTTACATGCAAGCGATTAGTAGGTTCTTTCGCATTTGTAGCTATATTTAATTCATCTACTCTCTGTGGTGCTAGGTATGACGAACCGCTCATAGTAGGAGTTGGTAACGATGATTATTTTCTGTCTAGTGATATTCTGGGATTTTTAAATTATACAGATCGTGCAATTTTTCTGGATAATCGCGATATAGTTGTAATTAACGATAACGACATCTCCTTTTTCAATTTTGATGGGGATAGAATATCAAGACGAATAACACAAGTTGCCTGGGAATTGGGTGACGCAGATAAAGGTAAATATTCTCATTATACGTTAAAGGAAATTCACGAACAGCGACAAACAATAGTGAAGAGTATGCAACAGGACAAGAAAAATTTAGAAAAATTCTGTGATATTGTAACTGGGGCCAAAAATATCTACATCACTGGAAGTGGAACAAGTTATCATTCTGCATTACTCGCAAAGCAAATTTTTTCAAAATCAAAGATTCATGTTGAGACCATACTGTCAAGTGAATTTCAATATTCATCTGATCTGTTGGATGAAAATTCAGTTCTACTGGCGATATCTCAAAGTGGTGAAACTGCTGATGTAATTCAATCTGTTAAATCTGCAAAGGAGATGGGTGCTAAAGTTCTCTCGATAGTAAATATTCCTACTTCCTCTCTTGCAAGATTAAGTGATTCTTATCTTGAAGTAAACTGCGGCCCAGAAATAGGAGTTGCTGCAACCAAAAGTTTTACAAGTCAAATCGCGTTGTTATACTATGTCGCGGACATAATTGGTAGAAAATCAAATGGGATATCCAGTAGTAAAGAACTTTTGGTCAAAGCAGTAAGTCAGGTCCTAGAATTAGATTCACAAATTGAAAGAGTTGCAAATCAAATAAAAGACTCAAAAGATGTGTATATACTTGGCCGATCACTTCATTTTCCTGTATGTCTAGAAGGAGCATTAAAAATCAAGGAATTATCATATATACATGCGGAAGGGATTGCAGCAGGGGAATTAAAACATGGTCCTTTAGCATTAATAGATACCAATAGTATAGTGATAGTCATACACCCAAATGATTCTACTTATGGTGATACTTTATCAAACATACATACAATTAAATCAAGAGGTGCAAAAATAGTTGGCATTTCAAACAAGAAGAATGCATTATATGATTACCAATTAACCATTCCAACTCTAAGTGAATCTCTTTATCCTCTGATCGAAGTAATTCCACTTCAACTTTTAGCTTACTATCTTTCAATTTGTAACAACGCAAACCCTGATTATCCACGTAATCTTGCTAAATCTGTAACGGTAAAATAATTTAGATTTTTTTACAACGCCCAATGAAACCAAAACTGAGATTAAATCATAGCTCTTTCACATCATAAGTTTTTCAATATTCCTCTCATACTCTTTTTCAATATTTCTCAAAATAGTATCCCTATCAAGAGATCCATTCGATTTCAATAGTAAAGTTATCAAGGCGCCACCTGATCCTACTCCTTCCTTTACCACTCCCCTATCGTACATTACTAATCCACTTTTTGTAGACTTATCTAAACCCGGATTCACTGACAGTATTGGAACATCCAGAGAAATTGTCCTTACGAGAAATTCCAGGTCTGAATTTTGATCGTTTGTGACATACGAAGTTGTTCCTAGGCAAATCTTGTTTAATGGCACTTTCAGAGAAGACATGAACGCAAGAACTGCAGCCATTTGTGTACCTCCCGCTAGTATCACCCTGGAACCAGATTGACTAATACCAGTTGCAAGTCCAGCTACTGCGGGTATCATTGGATCTCCTAACGACGATACTATTTTGAACGGATTTTTCAAATTTGTTATTTTTTGATTTTTTATGGCTTCCTGTACTATACGGATCTTTAAATCATGTGGATTTCGTGGCATACTGCTGCTCATTTTGTAATTTGCGTCAATTCCAAAACCCGTCAATACTCCTAGAGCGGTAGTTGTTCCACCAGGAATGCTTTCTCCTATGGTGACCAAATCGTTTGACATTGATAATTGATGTCCAAGTATTTTGCCATAATCAAATGCTTGATGTGTTTCAATGAGCTCTAGTGCAGGTTCGTACTGGATATTTCGACCAGGTGTAACTCTAAAGGAAATAGATGGAATTTTGGGATAAATCTTAGAACCGGAATTTACCACTAAACATGGTATTTTTCCCATTGATAGAGCAGTTCTTGTCAATAATGCTGGTGTTGGTATGCCGTCAGGAGTAGCAGGTACTCCCGATATTGAAAAGCATTTACCGTGATATAGAAATTCAGAATCTGCTGCTGGTGTGTATTTAATCAGATCAGAATTTGCACCTGCAAAAGTAATGCCCGGAACCTGACTGGTTTCTGTATATGAAATCACACATACAAAAATGGGATTTTTGGTCAGAAACTTTTCAACGGCGTTAATTTTGTGGGAACAGGTTATGTCAAACAATCCAGACATATCTTAATCCTCATTGACCATGTACTTTAAGAATGCTTCCTTGGTTTTGAAATTTAGCATCGGGTTATTTGTTTTTTCATTTAATATTGTTGATGTTGGTGTAGAACCGTAATTGTGACCAGGGTATACCACCAAAGCATCATCTAAATTTGCAACTTTAGACAGACTATCATACATCTTTTCGGGATTACTTCCAGGAAGGTCAACCCTGCCACAATTTCCTACAAATAGAGTATCTCCTGTTATAATGGATTCTTTATTCACGATAAGGCATATACTGTCTTCAGTATGACCTGGAGTGTACAAGACCTCTAGATTAAGTTCTCCAATACTAATATTTTCATGATCT